>JBARUP010000237.1:0-3013 GCA_049645805.1 Nodosilinea sp. | reverse complement strand
GGGCTGAATACCTGCTGAATACCGAGTAGAGTCCACCTTACCGTTAACTCCTGTGGGGGGGGATGAGCTCAGCAAGCGCAAAGCTAGCGGCTGCCAAAGGTACAACAGCCGCTAGCCGATTCTAGGGGCAGCCGCGATCGCTTATCCTAGGCCAAAGCTATAGCTAAACTCAGGCCTAGCTAATCACCCGACGCAAAAAGTGAACGCGTTCGTTGAGCCCCATAGTGTTGAGATGG
Organism: Nodosilinea sp.; assembly: GCA_049645805.1. GTDB lineage: Bacteria > Cyanobacteriota > Cyanobacteriia > Phormidesmidales > Phormidesmidaceae > Nodosilinea. The sequence continues at coordinate 2,777 of JBARUP010000237.1, read as the reverse complement.
GCCAGCAGTCCCTCCGTTCTGGGCGAGCCGTCTTGGCAGGCGGCTAAGGGCAATCGACTAGCTGGCATTAGCTGGAACAGTCGGTACCAAAAGGCTAGCCTCATATTGGTGTTGAGTGCCTGATACACTTGAGTAAATCGAGTGTCGGCTCCAGCCAAGATGTCGCGTAGAACAGCGGCTTGGTCGTCGCTATCAACCTGCTGAAACTGGTTGAGCAACTGCTGCACGGCCTGGGAAAAGAGAGCCACTGGGGCAATAGTGGCAAAGGCTTGGCCCAGCGTCTTGTAGATTTGCCAAAGCACGGCGATCTTGCAGTCTACCTCAACAGCCTCAAAGGCTTGAACAGTTTGCTCAACTCGAAGGCGAACGTCTACAGCAGTCATAGTCTTTTCCTCAAGTGGTTTTTATAGGTGGAAGGGGCAGCGCCATGACGCGGACTGAGGTACGCTACGGCGACCGTTGCGATCGCTGAGTGAATATCTCTGCAATCGTCTGCTAGAGCTAAAGCAGTTGCTTCATGGGTCAAGATCAAAAAAGAGCCAGAACTATCCTGTTCAGAATCAATCTATCCAGTCTTGCTGTCTATTTGTGTTGATCCCTAGCCTTTTTGAACGAAGAACGCTTCTTTCAAATTTCTCGTGATTTAAATTTTAGTCAGCCCAAACACGAGTACCCATCCTCCTCAAGAGGGGGAAATCTCGATTAACTGACGTACTACTGACGGATTGTTTGCTGAGTTAAAGCTATTGTCTTTTAAGATTTAGCTACATAGCTGAGCTGTCTATCCGGTGGCTAACGGTTTTTACCAGGTCAACTTTGCCTAGGTAATCGCTTAGGGTGCTGTTCTCTGAACTTGTAAGGGCAATTCTGATGTTTAGACGTAAATCGGCTCCGCTGCTGACCTATTTGAGTCAAAAGACCGAGTTTGAAGGTGTGCTCCATGCCGAAGGAATGCTGCGCGTTGATGGGGTCATTCACGGCACAGTCGATATTAAGGGCGACCTTGAGATTTCCTCTACGGGGCTAATCGAAGGCCCAGAGGTAAAAGCCCAAAACATCGTGGTTCAGGGCGTGCTTAAGGCGCGGGTACTAGCCGAAGGTAAGCTCACTCTCAGCCGCACGGCTCGCCTAGAGGGCGACGTGGTGGCTGGTTCATTGGAAATAGAGCCGGGTGCCTATTACACCGGATACATTGAGACCCGCGAGGCTAAATCGCTGCCGCCGACTCGAGAGGTGCCTGAGCTCTACGGTACGACCGAGCTCTAGTGCTTGACCAACTCCAGGGGTCGATAGCTAGTCGCGCATCAGCCAGGTAGCTGTGGCTAGGGCCGTGGCTCCCAGCAGCCAGGGTGATGGCACCAGCAGATGACCTAGGTGAGTAATGCTGTTGATGCTTTGACAGGCGGCCCAGGCGGCAGCTACAAGCACGGTCATGATAATAAGCTCCACGGCTGGTACCTCTTAAAGAGTGTTTCTAGATAGGCTACATGCAGCAGGATGGTGTAGCCAGAGACAGTTTCAACTTCTGTCTATTGTGGCTGGCGATCGCAGCGGTTACCCAGCACTATAAAAGTTGAACTATGAGGAGACTGGGGTATGGCTATTCGACACCAAAGGCGAGGGATAGTGGCCCTAGCAGCAGGCTTAGCCCTGGGCGCTACAGCCTTGCCAACCCCGGCTCAGCAGGTTAACTTTGACTCTTTTACCCTATCTGAGGCTACCCCCAGCGCCAGCGTTAACGGCTTTACCAACGGCATCTCGGCGCTGTCTGATATTAGCGGGCGCGATCGCAACGGCACCGTTTGCGCTGGCTTTGCCGACACTAGCCCTGATCATATTATGGTTCTACAGCAGGACCTCGCCATCCTTACCCTCCAGGTCAACAGCGGCGGCAACGATACCAGCTTACTGGTGCAGGGGCCGGATGATGCCGTGCGCTGTGGCGAAGACAGCGATCGCCGCAATCCTGACGCTCGCATTGAGGATCAAGGCTGGTCAGCCGGCACCTATCGCATTTGGGTCGGCTCACACAGTCAGGGGCAGCGCTACAGCTACTCCCTCAGCGTCAGCCCTTAATTCTTTGCTCCTTCCCCCAATTTTTTGGAAGGGAGAAGCCTATCCGGGAGTAGATGTCAGTTGAGCCCAGACCCACGCTAGGATGATATGGCTGCCACTACACCCCATGTCCTGTGCTCAAGTCTTTGCTTGCCGACTTCCGCATTGTTTTCGAGCGTGATCCAGCAGCCCGTAACTGGCTAGAGGTGCTGACCTGCTACCCCGGCTTCCATGCCCTGGCGCTGCATCGATTGAGCAACTGGCTATGGCATCTAGGACTGCCGTTCGTGCCTCGCCTTGTCTCCCATTTGGCCCGGTTTCTAACCGGTATAGAAATTCACCCCGGCGCAACCATCGGCAGAGCCGTGTTCATCGATCACGGCATGGGAGTTGTCGTTGGTGAGACTGCCATTATTGGCGATTACGCCCTCATCTATCAGGGCGTTACCCTAGGCGGCACCGGTAAAGAGATCGGCAAGCGCCACCCCACCCTAGGGGATAACGTTGTCGTAGGGGCTGGCGCAAAAGTCCTTGGCAACATTTATATTGGCCATAACGTCCGTATCGGCGCTGGCTCTGTAGTACTACGGGAAGTGCCCTCTGACTGCACCGTGGTGGGAGTGCCCGGTCGGGTTGTTTACCGCGCTGGTGAACGCGTCGATCCCCTTGAGCACGGCTGTCTCCCCGATTCTGAAGCCCAGGTCATTCGAGCGCTTGTCGAC
>JBARUP010000236.1:0-1650 GCA_049645805.1 Nodosilinea sp. | reverse complement strand
GTCTACAGGCACATTCTCCAGATCTGTCGCAGGGATCTGGCGGGCCTGACCATCGATTTGTATAGCTGGCTGAGGCGTACCGGCGGGCAAATTACCGTAGGCCTGTCGAGTTCCCCATGTCCAGGTTGTTGCCGACATTACGTGCTGGAGATCGGTCAAAGCATCGGCTCTGTTCTCCTCAAAGTTCATGGCAAACGCGCCTGTTACCAGCACATCTCCTGTTACCCGCTGAATGCCTAACTCTTGCAGGCGGTTGGCTAACACAATGCCTTCTTCCCACACAAACAGCGGATCGCCGCTGCTCTGAATGACTAAATCTCCGCTAAGTACGCCATCTTCTACGGTGCCGTGGACGCCAACTAAGGTCTCGAACTGGTGGTCCAGGGGCCAGGTTTTGAGCGCCGCTAGGGTAGTGGCTAGCTTGGTCAACGAGGCGGCGGGCATCGGCATATTGCCCTGGTGCTCGGCCACGATGCTGGGGCCAGCCTGAATCCAAACGCCTTGATCGGGTACTGACCAGCCCTGTCGCCGCAGCCCGGCTATATAGTCAGCGACGATTGCCTCTACTACCGGGTCTTGGGCCAGTTCCGCAAGCCACGGCGACTGCCACTCTGCCTGAATGGTGGCGGGGTTGAGACCAGAAGGGTACAGGGGCCTAGGCTCCCCCGAACCTAGAATAATCGAGAGTAGCCCCAGGGGCATAGCCAATAGCGATAGGGAAGCCACTTGTCGCGAATCCTCCACGGGTTAACGCCCAAACAATAGACTGGGGTTTCCCGACTAAGATACACCAGTTGGCCAGGTTGCGATCGCAGCGTTGAGCCACTTCCGCTAAGTTACGAAAGACGCTAGAGATCATAGGGTGGCGGCCCTCCTCAAGTGCTAATCCGCAGCAGGTCAGCACATAGCCAGCTGGTAAACCAGCCAAAAGGGCTTTCGCGCGATCGTGTTTTTCCTGTGCGGCACCAAAGCCGATAGGCCCCTTGATATCTTTGCCAAGCGTGAGTTTAGTATCTAGTCGCTAGTAACCCAGGGTTCGACCAAGCGGCTTCAGCCTTCGAGGAGACGAAGTAAACGTCGTTCGTCCCTCGCCCGTGTTTTCACGCGTCAATCGTCCAGGATAGTATTTATTTTTTCAGAATCTGGCAGCAAAACTTCTGCCACTTCTGGAAAGTGTTTCTGCATACAGACGTCGCACACTCCGTGGGTAAACCCAATCTCCGAATGCTGCTGAATAAAGGTCTCCACCGTTGACCAATAGCCCTGATCGTTGCGGACGCCTTTGCAGTAGGAGCAGATTGGAATCAAATCAGACATCAATTCAATCTTCTCAAGGGAGTCTGCTAGCTGCGAAGACACCCGCTGTAGCTCTAGCTGCACTACAACCTGACGCGCTAGCGCTTCTAGCGCCTCAACCTGGGAATCGCTCAAGGTCCTGGGTTTCTTGTCAATCACGCACAGGGTGCCTAGGGGCTGCCCCTCAGGCGTAACTAGCGGCACGCCGGCATAGAACCGAATGCCAGGCAGCTCGGTAACCAGCGGATTATCGGCAAATCGCTCATCCAGGGAAGCGTCATTCACAATCATGACGTCGGCACCCAAAATGGCATGGGCGCAAAACGACACATCCCGGCCAGTTTCCTGAACCGG
>JBARUP010000235.1:0-6558 GCA_049645805.1 Nodosilinea sp. | reverse complement strand
CGCTACTAGCGCTAAGCCACAGGCCCTCGACCTCGGCGGCTACCGCCGTGCGGATGATAGTGCCCAGGTTGCCGGGGTCTTGCAGCGCTTCGATCGCGAGCCCTAGCCCCCCAATAGGCGAGCTGGGAGAGCGAAGGATCTGGGGAGCCACGGCTACTACCCCGTCAGGATGCTGAGTCGTAGCCATGCTTTCTAGCACGGCCTCATCGACCTGCTCAACGCGTTCAGTCCGCTGCCCTAAGGCTAGCGCTAGATCGCGGTGAGCCGCTTCCCAATCCGGGGTGTAGCAGACGATCTGTAGCGGATAGTCGGCGGCTAGGGCCTCCTGGATCAGGTGGGTACCTTCGAGCAGAAACTGCTGCTGCGATCGCCGTGCCTTAGTCTGGTGCAGCTTACGAACAGATTTGACCAAGGAATTTTGCAGGCTTGTGAGCATGGCTACTTTCCTTGGTCAAATCGCTAACCCCTTGTTTGATGCGGAACCCGGGACTTGAACCCGGATGTTATTGCTAACACTAGGACCTGAACCTAGCGCGTCTACCAATTCCGCCAGTTCCGCTGGCCGGGCGTGATTAACGCCGCGATTCGTAATCATGCACTGACAGGGAGCTAGAGTCAAGGGTTTGAAAAAAGATTTCGCGATTTTGAACGAATCAGCTATTCTGATGTGGCCAAGTTGGCAGATGAATCTAGATTGCCGTGGTGAAATCGACGATTTCAGGTAGAATCTAGACGAAAATTTGGCAAAAAGTGGAGATATCAGTTGTGGAGGACACCGCCATCGTTACATCCCTTGGTTTGCCCAGCTTGCCAGTCGCTGCCGAAGCGGATGGCACTTTACTCGAGATTAGTGGCGGTGCTCCTCTGGCAGGTCAGGTCGCTATTAGTGGTGCCAAAAACTCGGCGCTTGTGGCCATGGCAGGCACGCTGCTCTGCTCTCAACCCTGCCGCATTCGGAATATCCCCAATCTTCTCGATATTCAGCGTATGGGTGAGGTGCTGACTGCCCTAGGCGTCAAGCTCAGGCGCGAAGGCGATGCCCTCAACGTCGATGCCAGCACCATTGCCCATACCAAAGCACCCTACGATGTTGTCAGTCGGCTGCGGGCCAGCTTCTTTGTGATTGGTCCACTCCTGGCTCGCATGGGAGTAGCGCGGATTCCCATGCCCGGCGGCTGCGCCATCGGGGCTCGTCCAGTCGAGCTGCACGTTCGCGGGCTGCAGGCGATGGGTGCCGATGTGCACATTGAGCACGGCACCGTTCACGCCTGCGTTCCTGGCAGTGGCGGACGGCTCAAGGGAGCCAAGATTTATCTCGACTACCCCAGCGTGGGAGCTACCGAGACCTTAATGATGGCCGCTACCCTAGCAGACGGCGAAACCATCATTGAAAATGCCGCCCAGGAGCCTGAAGTGGCCGACTTGGCTAACTTCTGTAGGGCCATGGGCGCGCGCATTCGAGGCGCGGGCACCAACACCATCACCATCGTTGGAGTACCCAGACTGCACAGCACTGACTACGGCATTATTCCAGACCGCATTGAGGCGGGAACCTTTTTGGTCGCCGGGGCCATCACTCGTTCTGAAATCAGCCTCTCTCCGATCATTCCCGAGCACTTAACCGCTGTGATTGCCAAGCTCCACGAAATCGGCGGTCGAGTGGTTAGAGATGGCCCCAATCGGGTGCGCTATGTGCCCTCTCGCACAATTAAGCCCATCGATATTCAGACTGGACCGTTCCCTGGCTTTCCCACCGATATGCAGGCTCAGTTTATGGCCCTAATGGCGGTCTGCGAGGGCAGCAGCTTAATTACTGAAACGGTGTTTGAAAATCGCCTGCGGCACGTGGCCGAACTAAATCGTATGGGAGCCGATATTCGGCTAAACGGCAACTGCGCCATTATCAAGGGCGTTCACCAGCTCTCCGGCGCGCCGGTGCTAGCGACCGATCTCCGGGCCTCAGCAGCGCTGGTGTTAGCAGGTCTCGCCGCTAAAGATACGACTATAATCCAGGGTCTACACCACCTCGATCGCGGCTACGACAATCTAGAAGCTAAGCTGCGCCTGCTGGGTGCCAACCTGCGCCGCTACACCGATGGGGCAGCAGTTCCGATGTAATCTCAGCAATCACAGATCCTGAGTTGTCTCGGGCTAGGTTTGTTTTTACAGACCTAGCCCGAGACGATTTTGTATGAGCCTCTGTGCTCAAAGCTTTGCAAAGTCTTTTAGGAAATGCCTAAGAAGCCATGAACTTCGCTAGTAAATTCTGATATTTACTAAGCCCCTGTGCCACTATCGGAGCTATTACAGGGAACGCTGGCGCGATTGGAGCCACAGGCTGCCTTCTCGTCTTTATCTGAAATCCGTCACCAAGGGGTATGGTATATCGCTGCGTAGTTTGTCAAAGCTACTAGGCATTTATTAGGGTTTAGCTATACCTCTCGGGGCGCGCCTTTGGGCTTACTAACAACTACTTGCCTACTCCTAGGGCTGAGATAGCGGTGACGTTTTGCTGGCTATTTATGCTTTTATTGTTGACGGCATAAAAAGATCGGAGGAAACGGCTGCTCGCTTGACCTCGTTCAAGGTCTATAAAAATCCTGGTCAATCTGGTTTCCTAGCCAGAAAAATCGTCTCGATCTATCAAGAATCAAAAGGCACTGCTCGGTAGAGGTCTCTAGCGACGGTTACTTTTTGATGCCAAGACTACTGTAAACAACTAACGAAAACTGTAGGTTGATATGACCGTAGCTAAAAACCGCATCAAGCAATCTGCTCCTGGCCCGCATCAAGATGTCTCATCTCAGCCGACAGCTAAGAACTACTCTATAGATCAGCTAGATATTCCTGCCGATAGCCCACCATTTTGCCGCGTGACTAATAACATTAAGCCCCTGCTCAAGAGAGTCTATCCCTCAGAAACTGCCGAGCGATTGACCCTAGAAATCTATGCCCTGATCAAAGATACTCTGTGCCCCTCAGGGCGCGAAGATCTCAAAAAGTGGAACCACAATAACGTTCTGCTGATTACCTATGGAGATACTCTTATTGACGGCAAGCGGGCACCGCTGTCGGTACTGGCTGAGTTTCTTGAAACCCACCTGCACGACACCGTTACCGGCGTGCACATCCTGCCTTTCTTCCCTTATAGCTCAGACGATGGCTTTGCCATTATCGACTACCTTCAAGTTAATTCTGAGCTGGGCAACTGGGATGACGTCAAGCGCATTGCCTCTAGCTTCAACCTCATGACTGACCTGGTGGTTAACCACGTTTCTAGTCAGCACGAGTGGTTTAAACAGTTTGAGCAAAACGAGCTTCCCGGACGCGACTACTTTATTACAGCTGATCCTGGAGAAGATTTATCGCAGGTCGTGCGACCTCGCAGCTCGCCCCTGCTTACTCCAGTTGTCACCACCGAGGGTGAGAAGCACGTCTGGACAACCTTTAGCGCTGACCAGGTTGACGTCAACTTCGAAAACCCCGACGTGCTGATCGAGTACGTCAAAATTATTCTCTCCTACGTAGAGGCCGGGGCTCGCTACATTCGCCTTGACGCGGTGGGCTTTTTATGGAAAAAGCAGGGCACTAACTGTATCCACCTGTCTGAAACCCACGCCGTGGTGCGCCTGTTTCGAGAGATCTTGCAGCTAGTTGATCCTGGTATTGCGCTGATTACGGAAACCAACGTGCCCAACCGCGAGAACCTAAGCTATTTTGGCAATCGCAATGAAGCCCACATGATCTACAACTTTAGCCTGCCGCCGCTGCTGCTGAATGCGCTCATGCAGGGGCGCGCCGAGCACCTCAAGACCTGGATGATGAGCATGCCTCCAGCTCCCATTGGCTGCGCTTACTTCAACTTCACCGCCTCCCACGACGGCATTGGCATGCGCCCTGCCGAAGGCTTACTCACGGGTGATGAGTATGAGCAGTTGCTCACCGCTATGCGCAACTTCGGAGGCAAAATCAGCATGCGGTCTCGCCCCGACGGGAGCGAGTCGCCCTACGAAATCAACATTTCGCTATTCGACGCCCTCAAAGGCACCGTCAAGGGAGAAGATCAGTGGCAGGTAGAGCGTTTTTTGTGTTCCCAGACCATTATGATGGCGCTGGAGGGCATCCCGGCTTTCTATATTCACAGCCTGTTGGGCACCCACAACTATACAGAAGGGGTTGAGGAAACAGGCCATAACCGCACTATCAATCGCTACAAGTGGGATCTAGGTCAGCTAGAAGCCGCACTGGCTGACCCTGCGACTCCCCATGCTCAAGTGCTGGGAGAACTAAAGCGCCTCATTAAAATTCGTCGCCAGCAAACAGCGTTTCACCCCAACGCTACCCAGTACACGCTGCACCCGATGAATAGCGCGCTGTTTGCTTTTTGGCGACAGAGTCTAACTCGTGACCAGAGCATTTTCTCAGTCCATAACCTAAGCGACGAACCGCAGGAACTACGCCTGAGCGACCTCAACTTGGTTAGCACCGATGACTGGTACGACCTGATCAGCGACGATAAATTTCTTGACCTGGATATGGCCTACACTTTAAAGCCCTATCAGTCGGTGTGGATTACCAACAAGCCCAACTCCGCCCAGGACGATAGTATGCCATCGCTGCTGTAGAAACAGCCAAGCAGGGAGCGCCCGTCTAACCCGACGCTCCCTGCTTGGCAGAATTTGACTACTCAAAGAAGTTACGGTCGTCGTCGAGGCAGGCATCCCAGCTGGCAGAGAGAGCGTCGGCGACCATGGTTTCTAGCGCCGCGGCATTGAGCGATCGCGTAACTTGGTCGTGCATCGGGTCAGACAGCGGTATGAGGCGCAGCCGCCGGTTGTCTTGCACTAGGTCAAAGTGACTACCGTCGGCATCCGTTTGACCAATCTCTAGGCAGTCAAAGCTGTGAACATTAATATAAAGTGTATGATTAGCCACGAGCGTGGCCTGCTGGCTATCGATAAAGACGTCCATGACCAATCCCTGGCCTTCAGCAAGCGGAGCGCCATCTTGAAGGTGGCGGTACCGTACCTGACCTAGGTCTTGCAGTAGCCTAAGCATGTCGGTTTTGTTGACAACGACCCCACTATCAACTATACAGGGAGCGGGGGTGCTCAGATTAGTGGTACGCTCGCGACTCATGGGCTTTTAACCACGCTACGTTAGCTTTTGGAGCAAGGCTCGTGGCGATCGCTCCTGTGGGTCTATATCCACGATACTCGATATCGCTGGGAATGATCTGTTCTACAATTTCTCAGCTTTGTGGAAAACCCTGAGCTGATTCAGCTAAAGGCCCAGCGGCTAAGCCTTCCGCCAGGCTGCGGAAATTTCCGCAGCCTGGCAAAAATGGTTTTCCAAAAGCAGAGGTGGACCCATGACTTCGTTGCCTCCGCCGCAGCCTGGCGAGAGCTCCCCCCGTCCCGGCTGGTTTGCCCGACTGGGTGGGGCCATCTTGTTCTATACTCGGCTGCCCCTGCCCCCGGGCTGGGAGCCGCGCTTTGAAGGCATCGCCCCCCTGTCCCCGGTGGTTGGTTTACTCCTAGGGCTAGGACTAGTTGCCGTCGATAGTGCCCTAGGGCAACTAGGCATGTCGATTCTGACCCGCAGCGCACTGGTAGTGGGGCTAGGCCTGTGGCTGACGGGCGGACTGCACTTAGATGGAGCGATGGATACCGCTGATGGCCTAGCGGTGATGGAGCCGCAGCGACGGCTAGACGCGATGGCCGACAGCCATGCAGGGGCTTTCGGGGTGATGGCGGCGATCGCTATTCTAGGCCTCAAAACCCTGGCCTTGGCAGAACTAGCTACCGGGCGCGGCTGGGTGATTACGGCAGCCCTGGTGTGGGGGCGCTGGGGGCAGGTGGTGGCGATCGCCCGCTATCCCTACCTGCGGGCCGAGGGTAAGGGGGCACTGCATCGAGAGCACATGCGATCGCCCCAGGACTGGCTGCTCGGGCTGACGCTGGCGCTGGCGCTGCATGGACTTTGGGGGTGGCAGCATCCCCACCAGATCTCACTTGTTGGCATTAGCTTGGGCGGCGGACTCGGCTTCGCCCTTGCCACAGGAGCCTGGTTTCATCACCGCCTAGGTGGGCACACTGGCGACACCTATGGAGCCACTGTGGAGTGGACTGAAACTCTGTTGCTGTGCCTCGCTACCTTGGCTCTGGTTTAGGACTAGTCTGGTTTATGGGGAGAGCGCTGCCCTCCCCATAAACCTACTCATCGAATCGCTCCCAGGGTATTCTTCCAGCTCAGCTCTTTGCCCAGCACCATCAGCGCCTTTTGGTCAGCTCCGGCGAACAGATCGCTCTCGACTAGCTCGGCCAGCACCTGCTGAGCAAGCTGGGCGGCAAACATGCCCCCCGATCGCAGCAGGTGACTGTAGTAGCTAAACTGGGTCTGCCCCTGTTTGTTGCAGTGGAAGCTGTGGATCTGCTCGGGCAGCATTTTGTAAACCGAGGTATTAGCAGGCACCACTACCGGAGGAATGCCCTGCTTACCACACGCCTGACCGTCGTTAGTCTTATCCATAGCGCCCACTAGCACTATCCCCAGCAG
>JBARUP010000234.1:0-7169 GCA_049645805.1 Nodosilinea sp. | reverse complement strand
CATTCGCCCCTGCGAGGGACATCTAACTTTTGATTCATACCTGTATCCAGCAATGCTGACACTTTAAAGCAGCGGTGCGAGGAAATGCGCACACAAATGCTGGTCGCAGATGGTTAAGCGATCGCGTTTTATGAGACTCATGGCTCTAGCAGGGCTGGGAAACCAGTCTCCATGTCGATACACGTGGGCGACGATCATTAGTCACCGCTAGTCGCTTCCCGCCTTACTCCTCCTGTCCCAGCAGTCGTTACACTACAGAAAGGCCCGTCTTTCCCATACCTATGCAACTTTATCTAAAAGTCTGGCGACAGGCCCAAGCCGATGCCTCCGGCCAGTTTCAGACCTACACCGTAGCCGACGCTCATCCCGATATGTCGTTTCTAGAGCTGCTGGATGTGCTGAATGAGCAGCTGACTCACGCAGGGGTCGACCCGATAGAGTTTGACCACGACTGCCGCGAGGGCATCTGCGGCTCCTGCGGAGTCATGATCAACGGCATGGCCCACGGCGGGCAACCCCAAACCGCAACGTGCCAACTCTATCTGCGCCACTTTGAGGATGGTGACGCAATTACCATCGAACCCTGGCGGACAAAAGGATTTCCGGTAATTAAAGATCTGGTGGTGGAGCGAGCCGCCCTCGATCGCATCGTCATGGCCGGCGGCTATGTCTCTGTCAAAACCGGTTCTGCCCCGGAAGCCAACGCGATTCCCGTTGCCAAAGCTAGCGCCGACACGGCCTTTGACTACGCCGCCTGCATTGGCTGTGGAGCCTGTGTCGCCGCCTGCCCCAACGCTTCGGCCAGCTTGTTTACCGCCGCAAAAGTAGCCCACCTGGCCCTGCTGCCCCAGGGCCATCCTGAGCGGCAGCAGCGCGTGCTAGCGATGGGCGACCAGATGAGCGCGGAGGGCTTTGGCGACTGCTCAAACCACGGCGAGTGTCAGGCCGCGTGCCCCAAAGGAATTTCAATTGATGCGATCGCCACTATGCGCCGCGAGTACTTGCGGGCCGTAACCGGTCTCTAGCTTGCAAAATCCCGCGCGACAGATTCTGGCAGCATTCCCTTGATGAAGTCCTTAAACACCTCACTCTTCCTGCCAAATCCGCACGGTGCCGTCCCACCCGGCGCTGACTAGTGTTTTGCCATCGGGGGCAAAATCAATTTCCCATACCCAGCCTTCATGACCGTGCAAAACTGATATCAGACGGCCCTGCTGCATGTCCCACAGGCGAATGGTGCTGTCGTTGCTAGCGGTGGCCAGCAGGCTGCCATCAGGGCTAAAGGCAAGGCTGTTAACTGGGGCTGGGTGAGCCCTAAAGCACGTCGTCTCGCGACCGCTATTGAGCTTCCAGAACCGCACCGTGCAGTCGGCGCTAGCGCTAGCTAGCAGCCAGTTGTTGGGGCTAGCTGCTACCGACAGCACCTCGCCACTGTGGCCTATCAGCACGTGATTACTGCCTTTACCCTTGAGGCGATACAGGCGCACGGTTTGGTCTTGGCTACCGCTAATTAGGGTAGTGCCGTCGTGGCTGACGGCCAGGGTACGAATCCAGTGGGTGTGGCCATTGAACCGATGAATTAGGGCGCGATCGCTCAGCCGCCAGATGCAAATTTTGTGGTCTTGCCCACCGCTAAACAGGTACTTACCGCTGGGGCTAAAGGCTACTGACCGGACCCAGTTAGTGTGACCCTCCATCTGAGCCAGAGCCTCGCCAGTGGTAAAATCCCACAGCTGAATAACGTTGTCGTTGCTGACGCTGGCAAAGCAGGTGCGATCTGGACTTACCGCCACGGCCCTCACCCAGGCCTGATGGCTGTCAATAATCTGCATGAGGTGACCCGTGGCCAGATTCCACACCCGCACGGTTTTGTCACCGCTGCCGCTAATGATAAAGTTGCCATCGGCGCTGACGGCAACCGCTCGCACCCAGCCGCTGTGTCCCGTTAAGACGTGGGTGCAGGCCCACTTATGATGTTGAACTGAGGCCGAGGTTGGATTTGCAGAGACCCGGTTCAGGGCGCTTGCCATATCCACCAGTTCAAAAGCGGTAGGATCGCTATCTTGATCACCCCGAGTCTGATCACCCAGAGGGAGAGAGTCGGGAGGCTGGGAGGACATCACGAGGGTATGCATCGACATAGAAACTATTCGATTCTTGACAGCGGTGAACCTAGACGCAAAATAGCGTCCATCTACAAGCTCACCGTCCACTACACCCTGTCAGCATCCTATTCCGAAGTTCGTTGTGTTGACTAGGCTACATAGTTATAAAGAAGCCTAAATTCTTTCAAACTAGGCTCACGCAATGCTGCCGCGCTTGCGAGCCTCTTTGTAGGATGTCCCCACATTCTTGAGCCCGGCGCGAATCATTTCTTGTTCAAGTAAGGCAAAGAAGCGCGTGCGATCGCCCCCTCGCACCACGGCCTGGTTGTGCGCCTCCGCTAGCGCCACCGGATATCCATAGCCCTTCTGCACCTGGGTTAGCACCAGGCGTAGAGCGCTTTCACACAGCGATTCGTCGGCCATGACCCAGTGGGGTACTTCTACCCGCGCCACCTCCGGGCCAACATTGAGGTAGCAAAAGTACACTCGGTGTTCGCCGTAGAGGTCAAGAATACTAGCGGTGCTGCGCCAGAAGGGGCTGCGCTCCCCAGTCCGCAGTTCTGTTGCCCAAAACGTAGCGTCTCTGAGGGGCAAAAAACGACCGCAGGGGGCGCGATCGGCCTGACTGATAGCGCCTTCACCGCTGGTCCCATCGCCGCTGCAGTGGGTTTGACAGTCGGGCTGGGGAAAAGGGCAGGCTGCCCACCGTAAAAAGTTCATCGCCTCGCCGCTGCGGCTAGCGCTGAGATAGCCTACTAGGGGAATGCCTTGAGCCCGCAATCGTTCCCAGGCGTCGAGAATGGGAGGCAAAACGCGATCGCGGGCCTCAGCGGGCAGCGTCTCTAAAAACCAGTAGATCAGCGATCCGTCTACGAGGGCCAGCACGGGCACCGGTTCTGCGGTAGCGCCTGGGCCGACTAGGCCCTCGTGCAAAGCTTCCCCCAGTTCAGCCAGCACCACGGCCTCGGCCACGGTGCGACGATGGCCCATCCATTCTTCGGTGCTGATACCCCACCGACGCGACAGGTATAAATCTTCGGCCCGATACACGACCTCCGGCAGGCTATCTAGCAAAGGGAAGCGGCTCTGGCCGTAGTGCAGCACTACCCGACCAACATTGATCAAATAGCAGTAGGCAATTTCGTGGTGGCTGGGAGAGATCTGCGAACCATCGGTAGCGAATACGGTATGAGCAGCTGGCGCGGCTGATACCGAGATGCGGGAGCTGAGGGGCTCAGTCGGCTGAGCGGCGGTAAAGGGAGCGCGATCGCCCCAGGTCTGGGCCTGGGCTACTAGCTCAGCCTGACGAACAGCGGCAAGCTGTAGCAGCCTGCGGGCCGCAGCAACTCGTTCTTGGGCAGCGGTAGCCTCCTGGCTGAGGTGCTGGCTAATGCCCTGCATCTGCCGGGCCAGCTTCATCAGGTCAAGCATAGTCGAGAGTATTTGGTACGTCTATACTATCATCTCTCTTTCGATTTTTCGCTAGAATCGACGGCCTACGGATGCCACTTTAACTACCATCGTTATACTGTCGTGTGGCTTAGGCCTTGGTCGTGTTGTGGTCGTGCTTATGGAGTCAAGATGGCTCACCCTGGGGTTTACCTCAGGCGCTTTAGCTACCCTGGGAGCCCTGGTTACGGCGGCTCCAGTCAGGGCTGCAACCTTGCAGTACTGGTGGTTCGATACCCAGTCGAATCAGCTGGTGTTTACTACCGATAGCGAGGTGGAGCCTCGGGCACAGCTGTTGGTTAGCCCCACCCGCATTGTTGTCGACCTGCCCAACACTCAGATGGGCAGCACTAGTACTAGTCAAGTTGTAGGTGGTGCCGTTCGCGAAGTGCGGGCCGGCCAGTTCGATCGCCAGACCACTCGCCTGGTTATTGAAATTGCTTCAGGCTATAGCCTCAATCCCCAGGATGTACAGGTACAGGGGCTGCGCCCTAACCAGTGGGCGGTGCAGCTGCCGGCCCTAAACCAAGGCACAGCACCCCCTAGCGGTACCATTCCAGCTCCCACGGCAACGGCTAATCAGGTTCAGGGCGGCGCGGGTGCCGGCGCTGCGGCCACGCTCACGGGGGTTGTAACCACGGGCGACGGCTTTTTAATTAAGCTCACGGGCGAATCTCCGACTCCAACGGTGCAGTTCACAAACGACGGGGCCGACAACCGCTTCGCCATCATCGATCTACCCAGCACAGCCGTTGCTAGCGACCTGCGCTCCGACGCTCTGCCCAACTACCGCTATAGCGTCATTACTTGGGATATCGCTCAGCAGCCCACCAGCCCTCCCTCTACCCGCATCACCCTTAAGCTTGGTCCCACCAGCCCCGACTGGCGCGTTCTGCGCAACAGCAGCGGGGTAATTGTGCTTCCCCCCAGCGGTGTGCCCATTAGCAGCGTGTCCGATGAGCCCCCCCTGGCCGCCCCTGGAGCGCCAACGGCCACTGCCCAGACCCCTCGACCGGCCCGACCCGCTCAACCCAACTCCTCAACATCGCCCCCAACCCGTTCGGTAGAGACTCCCGCTACTCCCCCAGCGCTGCCTGCGGTACCCAACGGACGGGTGGTGGTGGCCATTGACCCTGGCCACGGCGGCCGCGACCCTGGGGCGGTAGGGATCAGCGGCCTGCAAGAAATACAGGTAATTTTTCCCATCTCGCTGCGGGTGAGAGATCTGCTCGAAGAGCAGGGCGTGATGGTAGTTATGACCCGGCGCGAAAACGTTGCTGTTGACCTACAGGCTCGGGCCAATATTGCCAACCGGGCTCAGGCCAACCTGTTTGTCAGCATTCACGCCAATGCTATTAGCCTTAGCAGGCCCGATGTCAACGGCATTGAGACCTACCACGCCTCTCAAACCGGACAGCGGCTGGCGGCTACCCTCCAGGCCAGTATGCTAGCGGCTACCGGGATGGGCGATCGCGGCGTCAAGCAGGCCCGCTTCTACGTGCTGCGGCAAACCTCGATGCCCGCTGCCTTAGTCGAGGTGGGTTTCGTGACCGGGGCGCAGGATGCTCCTCGGCTGGCCGACCCCGCCTGGCGCGAAACTATGGCCCAGGCGATCGCTCGCGGCATTCTGCAGTACATCCAGCAGGGGCTATAGGCCAAGAATGCACTGGTTTGACGGGCGGCTTTGCGAAGGCAGCGACATTACTCTGGCTATCGACGAGCCCGCTTTCCTCTACGGCGCTACGGTGTTTACCACTCTGCGGGTCTACGGCAGTAGCCTAGACCATCCCCTCACCTGCTGGGCAGCCCATCAGGATCGATTGGCCCAGACCTTAAGAGCGTTTAGCTGGTCTGCTCCCCACTGGAATCGGCTACGTCAGGGCGCAGAGAGCCTATCAAAAGAATTCCCTGTGCTGCGGCTGGCCTGTTTTCCCGATGGCCGAGAGCTGGTGACGGGTCGCAGCCTGCCCACAGGTTTGGAACAGATGCAGCGCCAGGGCGTTTCAGTTTGGGTGGCCGATGATGCTTTGTATACGCGATCTCAGCCTGCCTACAAAACCGGTAACTATCTAGGCTCGTGGCTGGCCCTGCAGGGGGCTCAGCGCTATGGTGCCAGAGAAGCTATCCTCACCAATAGCCAGGGTCACTGGCTCGAAACCAGCACCGGCAGCCTCTGGGGCTGGGCTCAAGGTCGGTGGCATACCCCCGAGTTAGAGTCGGGCATTCTAGCGGGGGTAGCTCGACTGCATCTTATTAGGTATCTAGAGCAGCGAGGTGAACCTGTGAGCCAGGCACCGTGGCCTGCTGCGGCGAGTCAGCGCTTCGAGGCGCTAGCCTACAGCAACTCAGTAGTACAGCTAGTACTCATTCACACAGTTATTGGCGATCGCAGTAGACTGGAACTTGACCCACAGCACCCAGCTCTAGAGGGTTTGCGGACCGCTTTTCAGGAAGATTAGTGCCTGCACCAGAGTCTTAGCCATGCCTAGCGTGGGACCAGACCGACTTCCTAAAGGCCCCCCTAGCTGAGCTTAAATAAGGTTTAGTTGGCCCATTACGGCATATGACGTTAACATAAGTTAATACCCTTCTAATTATTGCCAGGTTTTAGATTCAGCCCTGGAGAGCAGTGGCTTAAGAACAGTTCATCCCAAAACACTAGTGGAGGCAACAGCCCGGTGAACAAACGGTGGAGAAATGCAGGTTTATATGCCCTGCTGGTCGTTGTAGTGATTGCGCTGGCGACCGCTATTTTTGATGGTTCTGGCCCCGAAACCCAGACCTGGCGCTACAGCCAGTTTTTAGACTCGGTGGAAAACAACCAGATTGAGCGCGTTAGCATCAGCGCCGATCGCACCCGCGCCCGCTTTACCGACCCCGAAGGTAACGGTCAGGTAATTGTCAACCTGCCCAACGACCAGGAGCTGATTAGCACCCTGGAAACCAACAACGTTGATATCGTCGTCACGCCCCAGAGCGACGACAGCGTCTGGGTGCGCGCCTTCAGCACCCTGCTCATTCCTGTGCTGCTGCTGGGGGTGCTGTTCTTTGTGCTGCGCCGAGCCCAGAGTGGCCCTGGTAACCAGGCGATGAACTTCGGTAAGTCCAAGGCTCGCGTCCAGATGGAGCCCCAGACCCAGGTTACCTTTGGCGACGTAGCCGGTATCGAGCAGGCCAAGCTGGAGCTGACCGAAGTCGTTGACTTCCTCAAAAACGCAGACCGCTTTACCGCTGTCGGTGCCAAAATCCCTAAGGGCGTTCTGCTGGTAGGCCCTCCGGGTACTGGTAAAACACTCTTGGCCAAGGCCGTTGCGGGCGAAGCAGGCGTGCCCTTCTTCTCCATCTCTGGCTCTGAGTTTGTGGAGATGTTTGTGGGTGTCGGTGCCTCCCGCGTGCGCGACCTGTTCGAGCAGGCCAAAGCCAACGCTCCCTGCATCGTCTTTATTGATGAGATTGACGCCGTAGGTCGTCAGCGAGGCGCAGGTCTTGGTGGCGGTAACGACGAGCGTGAGCAGACCCTCAACCAGCTGCTCACCGAAATGGACGGCTTCGAGGGCAACAGCGACATCATCATCATCGCCGCCACCAACCGGGCCGACGTGCTCGATTCAGCCC
>JBARUP010000233.1:0-3183 GCA_049645805.1 Nodosilinea sp. | reverse complement strand
ATCGTAAGCGGTGCATTGCGGCCCAAAGGCTAAGCCTGGGGAAATTTGCTCAGGTTGAGGGGCCGGGAATGCACCCTACCCGTGGAGCAGATTATCGCCCACGAGGATGACCTCACCGCTCACGGGGATGACCTCACCGCCCACGAGGCTGACCTCGCCGTTCACGGGAATGGCCTCGCCGCCCGCGAGGATGACTTCACCGCTCACGAGAATGACCTCACCGCTCATGAGGATGACTTCACCGCTCACGGGGATGACCTCGCCACTCACGGGGCTGGCCGCGCCACCTACGAAGACGGGCGCGATCGCCCCCTGCCTGATGACCGTCGCCAATTCGCCTGTTAGGATTGACCAAACTTTGGCACATCTCCTATGGATATTCAGGTGGCGATCGCCGGTCAAGACGCAGTTGCAGCCACAGAAGCACTGCTGGCCATCGACGGTATTTCCGGAACCTACGCGCTAGAGAGTGAAACAAACAAAGAAGGCATTCTCGTCACCATCGCCACGATTGTGGGCCTGGTGGGCGGCACCCTGGCGATCGCTGAGCAGATTCGCAAGTGGTATCAGGAATACCGCCAGGGCAAAGACAGCAAACCCATCGAGAAGGTGGTGATTGTCTCAGCCAGCGGTCAGCGCCTGCTGCTAGAGAATGCCACCACCGAGCAAATCAAAACCCTACTCGATAGCTAAGGCTAAGTCACCGTGCAGATTCTCCACCTCAACCTGCTGCCCCAGGGGCCTGATCACGCCGAGCTGCGCTATTTCTTTGACAATCCCAACGACTACCAATCGCGGATACTGCCGCTTGGGGCGATTGCCGACCTGGTAGGGCTGGCCGAAACCGAGGTCTACTATGTACCTGCGAAGATGCAAGAGTTGGTGGCGACTGGTAAGCAGCTGTATGAATGGCTAGACGGCAGCGATCGCTGGCTAGGGAAAGCCCTAGAGCAAGACACCATTCTGGCGATCGCCGCGACGGCGGGATTAGCCAATTTACCCTGGGAACTGCTGCACGACGGCACCACCTACCTGGTGCAGCGGCTGCCCTCGGTGGTGCCGGTGCGCTGGGTGTCACAAATCGGCACTCGCTACATTCCCCAGCTAAAGCCCCAGCGCCAGCCGCAAAACCGGGCGCTCAACCTCCTGTTTATGGCTACCTCGCCGCGCGGGGTCAGGCCGGTGCTCAACTTTGAGCAGGAGGAAGGACGCATTTTGGCGGCGACTCAGCGCCAGCCCTTGTCGCTACTGGTAGAAGAGAGCGGCAATCTGGAAGAGTTGGGCTTTGCCATCAAGGCTTACGGCACTCAGCATTTCGACGGTCTGCACCTGACTGGCCACGCCACTATTCAAGATGACCAGCCCCGGTTTGTCATGGAAACCGCCACGGGCGATCCAGAGTATGTGGGTGCTGAGGACATGGCCGCAAAGCTCCAGGGCTATTTGCCAACCCTGCTCTTTTTATCGGGCTGTCGCACGGGGGAGGGTGCTCAAGCCGGGGCGGTGCCCTCCATGGCCGAGGCGCTGCTGGCCCAGGGCGCAACCGCCGTGCTGGGCTGGGGGCAAAAGGTGCTCGATACCGATGCCACCGAGGCGGCGGCGGCGCTCTATGGTGCCCTTAGCCAGGGAGAAACCCTGGGGCTGGCCCTGGCCCAGACCTATCGCCGCCTGCTGGAGGTCAACGCCCGCGATTGGCATCTGCTGCGGCTGTATGTGGCGGGTACGCTACCCGAGTCGCTGGTGACATCGCCCCGCACCCCCGGACGCCGCCCCGCGCCGCCGCCTTCGACTACCACGGAATTTTTAGACCCGGTAAAGAAGCAGGTCAAGGTGGTGGGGCGGCAGGGCTTTGTGGGGCGGCGGCGGCAGTTGCAAAACTGCCTGCGGGTGCTCACTCAGGGGGCCGATCAGGCCGGGGTACTCATTCACGGTATGGGGGGCTTGGGCAAAAGCACGCTAGCGGCGCGGCTGTGCGATCGCCTGCCCCACACCCGGCGCGTGGTCTGGGTGGGGCGGGTGGATGAACAGAAACTGGTCAACAAGCTTTTGGTAGCTGTGGACGATCGCGCCCTGCGGGAAATGCTGCAAGATAACAACGAAGAGCTGCGCTATCGCCTGCGGCGGTTGTTTCAAACGCTGATCGACCAGGGCCAGCCACCCCTGCTGCTGGTGCTGGATGACTTTGAAGGCGGTAATAAAACAGGCCACGAAAACGGTAACCTGGAACCTCGTAACGGTACCTATGTGCCTACAACTACGGCAGCGGCAGTGCTAGGGGCGCTGCTTTGGGCTACGGAGCAGACCTACTATGCCCACAAGCTGATTATCACCAGCCGCTACGATTTTGACTACTCGGGCTTAGATCGATTTACCAGGCAGCCGCTGGAGGCGTTGCACGGGGCGGATCTGCAAAAAAAGTGTAATGGCCTGGCGGGGTTTTTGCCGCCCCAGGTCAGCCGCGATGCGGATGAGGAGATAAAGCGGGCGGCGCGGCAGACGGTGGAGCGACAGCAGCGGGCGCAGGGGCTGGCGGATGGCAACCCGAGGCTGCTGGAGTGGTTGGATAAGGTGTTGCGAAAGGCAGAAGGCGGAAGGCAGAAGGCAGAAGGGCTGGATGTTGAGGCGGTGCTGGCGCGGTTGGAAGAGAACCCGGTGGAGCTGCGGGAGCAGGTGCTGGCGGCGACGCTGCTGGGGCAGATGGATGAGGCCATGCGGGCAATGCTGCGGCGGGGGCTGGTGTATGCGCTACCGGTGCCCCGTGCGGCGCTAGAGGCGGTCTGCCAAAGCCCCCCTTTGCAAGCGGGGTTGGGGGGATCGATCGACCCCGCCATTGGCCTAGGTCTGCTGGAGGTCAGCCCCGAGGGCGACCTACGGGTGCCGCGCATTTTGCCGCTGACCCTGCCGGAGGAGGCTGAGGCGCTGTATGGGGTGGCGGCACAGACGCTGTATGACCTGTGGTGGGAGGCGGAATACAACATTAGCGAAGAGCAGGCGCTAGAGCTGGTGCGGCTGGGGCTGGCGGCTAAGGAGGCCGAGATTGCGGTGGGGGTGGGCGATCGCGTTGCCACCTCCTGGGTGAACAGCTCGCGCTATGCGGAAGTGCTAGACCTTTGCCACAGCATTCTAGACGTGTTTGAAAACGACTACCGCATCTTGGGCACGATAGCCCGGGCCGAGCAGGTG
>JBARUP010000232.1:0-10521 GCA_049645805.1 Nodosilinea sp. | reverse complement strand
CTGGAGTTCCGAGCCGACAAAACGGGCATTGTCCATGTTATCTTTGGTAAGGCGGATTTCAGCGCTGACGATCTGATGATCAACCTCAAAGCGCTGCAGGAAACCATTGACCGCAATCGCCCTTCTGGTGCTAAGGGGCGCTACTGGCGCACTGTTACCCTTACCGCCACCATGGGGCCTGCCATTCGTTTAGACGTCAGCGCCCTACGCGACTTCAAGCTTGGCGACGCCGCTTGAACCAATGGCTTAGGTCATCAAGTTTTACCCTCAAGACCCAGGAGACTTAGAGTCTGAGAAACCCCTAAAAATCACATAGACGACTGTAGACAGCAGGTGCCAGCTAGGCGCTGTATAAATCCTGCCGAGGTTGACAAAACGCCTAATGTACTTTGTCTAATGCTAAGTACCTACGGTTGTTAGTCTACCCCGGCATTATTGTCGGGGTTTGTTTTTGGTCCTACAGCTGATATCAGCATGGCCAAGTCCTGGGATGGGTACTTAAGTTTCCCTATCCCCAATTAAAAGGAGGTGAGATTGAAATGGGGAGAACCCTAGCAGATAAGCAAGAGCTAGTAGCCGAAATTCAGGAGCTGCTCGACGACGCTACACTGGCTTTTGTAATTGACTACAAAGGTTTAACGGTGGCTGAAATTAGCGATTTGCGCAACCGACTACGCCCTAAGGGCGCGGTCTGCAAAATTGCTAAGAATACGCTGATGCGGATTGCCGTTGACGGCAGTGATGCATGGCAGCCCATCACCGATTTTCTTAAGGATTCTTCAGCCTTTGTGCTGGTTAAAGAAGACCTTGGTGGAGCAGTTAAAGAATACCAGGCATTCCAGAAAGACACCAAAAAAACTACCCTTCGGGGTGGTGTTATGGAAGGTCAAGCCCTCAGCGAGGCCCAAATTAGGGCCATCACCGAACTACCCACCAAAGAAGAGCTTATGGCTCGTCTGGCCGGAGCTATGAAGGCGATGCCAACCCGCGTGGCTGTGGGCATCAACGCTGTACCGACCAAACTGGCGGTGGGCGTCAAAGAGGTACCTGCATCTCTTTCTCGGGCAATCAAAGCGGTATCGGAGCAGGATGCGGCGTGAGCCTTTCTGCGACGAGTTTGTTTGTGTTTAATTTTTCTAATAGGAGTTGATCGGCTATGTCTGACAAAACTGACGAAATTCTCGAACAGTTGAAGTCTCTGTCTCTGCTTGAGGCCTCTGAGCTAGTCAAGCAAATTGAAGACGCGTTTGGCGTTGACGCCTCTGCTTCCGCAGGCGGCGGCATGATGATGATGGCCCCCGGCATGGCGGGTGCAGGTGCTGCTGCTGAACCCGAGGAAGAGAAGACTGAGTTCGACGTTGTGCTCGAAGAAGTACCTGCCGATAAGAAAATTGCTGTTCTTAAGGTGGTGCGTAGCCTAACTGGTTTGGGGCTGAAGGAAGCCAAGGAAATGGTGGAATCCGCTCCTAAGGCTATCAAGGAGGCCGTCGCTAAAGACGACGCCGAAGATGCTAAAAAGCAGATCGAAGAAGCTGGCGGCAAGGTTAGCGTTAAGTAGGCAGACTACACTTCTGCCCCAGCAAAAATTAGTCTCAGGTTTGACTTCATTGTTCCTGCTAACAACAGAAAGTCCGTTAGGTGGGGCAACTATCGTTTTCCCTACCTAATTTGAGAGAGTTGAGCAGAATTCAGCGTTACGACCCTTGCTAAAGCTTAGAAGTATAGCTTTGTTGCTGATAAAGCTGTGCTTCTCGTTTAATAGAGCAGCGCCCTGTAAAACTACAGGGCGTTTTTTCTGCGAAATATTCTTACACTCCACAGATATAAACCTTAGAGGTGAATACGCTAGCCAATTAGAAGCTCCTCTTCTGGGTATTGAACAACTGAGGGCTTAGGATCACCTAGTAGTGCACCCATAAATAACAGCACCCCTACCCGCCCTAGGTACATCGTAAAGATAATAGTGTACTTGCCTAAATCTGATAGATCGGCGGTAATGCCGGTGGAGAGACCTACTGTAGCAAAGGCTGAAACTGACTCAAACAGAATTTCAATGAAGCTGAGGGTAGGGTTGCTGACGGCTACAATAGCGGTAGTTACGATAACAACGAAGCCCGAACCAACAACGACGGCGATCGCTTTCAGCACCCGACTTGTGGGAATCTGACGCCTAAAGCAGAGGACCTGTTCTTTACCCTGTAAGGCCATACGAGTGCATGCTATCAGAATGCGAATCGTGGTAGTTTTGATACCGCCACCCGTACTACCGGGGCTAGCCCCAATGAACATAAGGGCAATCATGATGAACAATGAAGCATTGCTCATGGCTCCAATATCGATAGTATTAAACCCGGCAGTGCGCGCAATAACTGACTGAAACCAGGCGATTAGCAGCTTGTGGTGAGTAAGTTCTGGCCCCAGCGTGTCAGGATTTTGATACTCGATGACAAAAAAGGCTAGAGTACCTGCGGCTAGTAGTACCGCTGTTGTGCTGGTAACAACCTTGAAGTTTAGGGAAAATAGACCACGGCAGCGATCGCCCCTGAGTCGGTTACGAATCCAGGTTGTCAGCTCCATAATCACCTGATAGCCAATGCCGCCGATGATGACTAGGATAGTGATGACCGCATTGACCCAGGGGTTGAGGGCGTAGCCGACGAGGCTGTCTTCAAACAGACTGAAGCCAGCGTTGTTAAAGGCGCTGATGCTATGGAATACGGACAGCCAGAGCCCATAGCCTGATCCATAGTCTCTGCTAAAAATCGGGTAGAGGCAGAACAAGCCGGTCAGCTCAGAGATAAGCGTCATCGCAATGATGGAAATCACCAGCGACTTGCCTCCGGCGAGAGCGACGTTATCCATCGACTGCTGAATAGCTAGTCGCTCTCTCAGCCCCAGCCTTCGCCCCAGTAGAAGTACTAAAAAGGTGTTAGCCGTCATATAGCCCAGCCCTCCCACCTGAATTAGCGTGAGAATAACAGCTTCTCCAAAGGTAGAGAAGTAGCTGCCCGTATCAACTACAATCAGTCCCGTCACGCAGACAGCAGACGTTGCCGTGAAGAAAGCTACTAGGGGGTCGTTCCACTCACCGCTAGCGGTGGCAAAGGGCAGCAGCAGCAGCAGAGTACCCACGCTGATAAGCACTAGAAAACCGAAGCATATAGAGCGCGGAACCGTCATCTGCATAGGTGAAGTATTCCGTAAGTTACGGATTGTAAGAGCAACCCCATATTTCCACGAGTTGACGCCTTCAGCCACCATAGCGGAAGATTTAACCCGTTGAGCTCCCTACGGGGTAGTGTTCTTTCAAATCCTCTATTCAGGCCCAGATCGCCATGGCCAGCGCGCTGCAACAAAAGATTCAGACTTTCTATGATGACTCATCTAGGCTATGGGAGCAGGTCTGGGGCGAGCACATGCACCATGGTTACTACGGAGCCAACGGTCGCCAGCGCAAAAATCGCCGTCAGGCCCAGATTGACTTAATTGACGAATGTTTGAGCTGGGCGGGCATCAGCCAGGCCGCAGAAATCCTTGACTGCGGCTGCGGCATTGGCGGCAGTGCGCTAGAACTGGCCACCCGATTTGGCGCTAGGGTAACGGGTATTACCCTCAGCCCCGTCCAAGCAGAGCGCGCTACTGAACGAGCCGCTGCTGCGAATCTACATAGTGATACATCTCCCTGCGCCCGCTTTGAAGTGGCCGATGCAATGCACACCCCCTTTGTAGACCAGAGCTTTGACTTAGTCTGGTCAATGGAAAGCGGTGAGCACATGCCTGACAAGGTGGCGTTTTTGCAGGAGTGCTATCGGGTACTCAAGCCAGGGGGCAGACTCTTAATGGCAACCTGGTGCCACCGCCCCACCGACTCGCTAGCAGGGCCACTAACTTGGCTAGAGCAGCAGCAGCTAAACTGGATTTATCAAATCTACGGCCTGCCCTATGTCATTGCCCTGCCTGACTACGAGGCGATTGCTCGCAGCTGTGGGTTTGCCCGCCTCCACAGTGCCGACTGGTCGCTAGCGGTAGCTCCCTTTTGGGATGAGGTGATTGCCTCAGCGCTCACTCCGGAGGGGCTAGCAGGCCTGGTGAAGGCTGGCCCCGGCACCCTGAAGGGTGCCCTAGCCCTAGGGCCAATGCGCCAAGGACTACAGAGCGGACTCATTCGCTACGGCCTGTTGTGCGCGGTGCGTTAGAAACACGGCCCTGCTACAAAAACAGGGCAAGCTCTCGCGAGAGCTTGCCCTGTTTTCTTTCCTTGCCTTTCTACACCTTGCTCTACTGGGGACGAGCAGACGGGCAGTCAATGGCCCGTACAGCAACAGCGGCGGTATAGTCGCGCAGCGCTTTGGTATCAGGGGCAAAGCTAGTGCCGGTTTCGTTGAGGGGGCTTGCGATCGCACAGAACGCCGCCATTTGCTTGATGGCATTCTCTCCCCAGTGGCCGCTGATGTCAGTGAAGGCAGCTGGGTTGCTGATATTGGGAATTATTCCGCCCGTAACCAGGTCGCGTCCGGGCACAGGGGTAGTGCTAGTATCATCGCCCGCACCGGCATCGGCTCGAATCAACGCTAGCTTGTACGCCATCGCCATGAGCTCGGCCCGCGAGACATTATCACCGGGCCGGAAGTTACCGGTACTCAGGTCACCCGCAACTAGACCTAGCTGCTTAGCCTGCTGGATTTTGAGAGCGCTCCAGCGGTTAGCAGCTACATCTGGAAAAGGAGAACCAGAGACGGCTCGAGACCGCTCCGCAATCAGCGATGTAGGCAGTATCTCGCCCGCCGTTTCTATCATGACAGACACCGCCTGCTCGCGGGTTAGCTGGCTAGTGGGTTTAAAGGTGTTGTCAGGAAACCCCGAAATTACGCCTAGACTAGCCGCTCGGGCAATATCAGCGGCATAGCGGTTTCCTCGAATATCGCTGAAGGCCAGCGTGGGAGGCGTGACTGGTGGTGTAACCGGAGTGGTGCCGCCGCCAGTAGCCCCATCCTGAAGCTGTGCCAGCGTGAGGTCGTTGGTAAAGTACACCAGATGAGAGCTCACGATCTGCCCGTTGAAGGTGCGCTTGGTTAGCGACCAGCCCGGGTTGAGGTCAAGCTGGGTAAACCCGGTCGGGCTAATGCCATTGGCTCGACCGATGGTAATGCGATCGCGCGAAATGGTGCTAGGAGCAAACTGTAGCAGCAGATCGCCGTCCTTCTGGTTGACCTCAAACCGGCTGCCTGAGAGATCTTGACCCGCTAGCCGGATGGCATAGCCGTTGGTGTCGCGCTGCAGGCGGCAGATGCCGCTGAAGTCAAATGTATTCCACAGAGCGTTAACTTGAGTAGGCTCGCCGCCTGGGTTAACAATGCTCCAGCAGGGAGGGTTGGGCTGGAGCTGCTCTACGATATAGAGTCGGTTGGGCTGGGCTACGCTGCCGGGCACGGCGACCAATAGAAAGTTGGCGTCATTGATCGCAATATTGCCAAAGGTTTGCGCTAGCAGCGTATCAGTCTCACCCCCCCTGGGCTGAACCGAAGCTGGGTTTTGGGCAACAGCCTGCCCGACCCCACCGACTACCCCAAGTGTGGCTGCTGTTAGCGCAGCCGCTTTTATTTTCGAGATAAAATTCATCGTCACCCGTCCTAGAAAGCAGTTTGTAATGTGGGGATGGCTTTTCTACCTTAGTAGCGGCAAGCGGAGGTGAACTCTTAGCCTCAACCAGTTAGTAGACTGTCTGACCACCCAGGCAGTGGGCCAGCACACTAGTGATGAGCTTAGTCTGCCCAATCCCTTGAAAGATATAGATTAAGTCGATCTTCGAGCAGCTATCGAACACAGCAGCAACCAACACGGCTAAAGCCTGAGCCAGATCCCACAACTGAATGCCAGGGAGCCAATCTAGGCTAAAAAGCCGAAATCATTGTATGAGTATCGTTGGCCTACAACACTGCTCTTCGCAGGATTTACTTAAGATTCGTTGCAAAACCTCACAGTTCTAGCTTGTCGTCGGATGAACTATTTTTAGCGCTGCCTAGATCTGAAACTCATCTAGCCCTGACGAGGTGAGACCAGGCAGCGTAATCGGTCGGCAAACGGAGGCTTTATAGCTCTCCTGCTGGGTCACCATATCAATAGAGATAGCCTCAAACCACGCTTCTAAACAGCCTAGAGGTACCGTGAGCTGTAGGACGCCTTCCAACTGTCCCTGCCCATTGGGCATTAGGTTCATAATCTGGCGTGGCTCATCGGCTAGGCTCCGGGTTTGGGGATCGGTAACCCAGATTTTGAGGTATAGGCGGTTGGGATGAAACGGCACTCGCAGGGTAATCAACACGGGTTCGCCAGCAACGAGCTCACCATCAGGCAGCACCAAAGTGGGCGCAGGCGGAGTAACAGTTTCAGGGGCAGTCTCTGGATCAAAACCAGGCTCCGCTGCCGACCTGGCGCTGACAGCCGCGAGGACGGGATCTTCATCCTCGTAAACAACTACCTCTCCAGCAAAGGGGACAAACTTAGGTGAAGACTCGGTGCGATCGCTATTGTCCACCGCAGTCGCCTCAGCCTCGGTGACTGCTTGGGTGCGATTGTCTGCGGCTTCCCGCTGGAGATTAGCTGCCAGCTCATTAAGCCTGGTCCAGAAGCGGTCTTGAAGCTTCAAATCCTTAAAACCCATAGCCTCGTGGGAGAGAAGCTGGGGTCTCTCTGCCTGGCTCTGATCGGGCTGGCCGCTCAGAGCGGCTGTCTCAGACAAAGGTGGTGGGGAAATCGGTGGCAGGCTCAGGCCTCGATTGGCCTCTATGCGGGCTGCATCGCTGCTAGACTCTAGTACCCTCCCAGGACCAGAGGGCTCGCTAGAGGTTCCTGGAGAGGAGGGCTTGGCTCGACCCGTAGGGGGCAGTGTAGGTTGATGAGTCGCCACTTCGTGGGGCGAAGGGTAGTAAATTTTGGGGGGCAGGGCAACGCTGCTACGGGGCAGGGTCAGAATCGGCATTTCTCGGGGTACTGCCGTACGCCCTGTCCTGTTCCAAGCTTTGAGGTCAAGACTTGGCGAAGACGAAGCTTCGCTATCCTCTGGGACCGCAGAAAAAACAACGTCCAGGTCAGT
Source organism: Nodosilinea sp. (assembly GCA_049645805.1). GTDB lineage: Bacteria > Cyanobacteriota > Cyanobacteriia > Phormidesmidales > Phormidesmidaceae > Nodosilinea. The sequence goes on along the minus strand of JBARUP010000232.1, from coordinate 3,428 downwards.
ATCAGTCTCGGCCTGATTGGCAATCGCATCGAACAGCGAGGCAACATCTACCGTAACTGTGAATCGTTGCAGATCCGTCACCGCCGCTCCCACTAGCAGCCCTACCTCTCCTAGCAGCAGCCGAGTCGAAAGCTCAGTGGGCACCGTTACCGTTAGGGTAGCGGTGTTAGGTAGCGCAGCCGTAGCTAGCTCCACGGCCGTTAGAGCTACGGTGGCCGCCGTTTGAGGATCGCTCAGCCGTACGACAAGCATCAGGGGTGAGTAAGCACCGTCTTGGCCCGCTGCAGTAGCGCAGTCTATAGTGACGCTCAGACTCAGGCCTTCCCCCTCACTGCCCAGCAGCGCGGTGTGGAGAAGGGTCAACTCGTATCGCCTAGTGGCTGTCGCTGCGTCACTTGTCTGATTCTGAAAGATATCCATGGCGGCGGCAGCGGCCTGGAGATCCAGGTCAGCCTGAGGGGCTGCCGCAACAGACTCAGTTTGTTGCGGCAGTGCTGCAATCGCGCTTAGCCCAGCGCTAGGGTCATCGGCAAACCAGTCGTCGTCGTCAGTCGAGTTTTGGGCCAACACCCGTAGCTGCACCCCGTAGCACCAGGACTGAGCCTCATCCGACACGGCCTCATCCGCAGCGCACTGAATATCCCAGGTGCCTTCCCCCGTCATCCGAGTGAAGGGCATAACGACCATCAAGCCATTGTTGTTGACTACGCTCTGGCGGCGCATGGTACGGGCGGTCTGAGCGCCTCGCTGCTCCTCCTTTAAGCCCTCGTGCAGCTCTTTGATTTGAATACGCACAGGAGTGTTGGTGTAGCTGGTGTGGGCCATTACTCGATAGCGGCCTTCCAAAATTTCTACCTGGGACGCATCAAGGGGTAGCCAGCTTTGGTCGCCCTCCTTTTGCAGCAGAAATTCCCAATACTCCATAGCTTCAGCCCTGAATTCGTATTCCGTCGTCGCTAACTAAGCCGCCTATGATGCTTCAGGATACTCTAATGCCTACATTTCAGTAGAGTTCTCTCTCTGTCTTGCTACAGAGGAAGCAATCAGACATCAGTTCTATTGTGTAGGAACAGCTCTCATCTGGAGATGAACATTATGTCTATTGAAGATCGCGCCAAGGCCGCTGCCAAAGACGTCGAAGGCAAACTGCAAGAGGCTGGTGGAAAGATAACTGGCGATCGCGAGGCTCAAGCTAAAGGCAAGGCTAAGCAGGCTGAGGCCGAAGTTCGCGACTCCGTTGAAGATGCTAAAGACGGTGTTAAGCGAGCCATTGACTAAAGGGTTTACCTCACCTTGAGATCCCTTGACCTCTTCACACGGGTCTTCTGACCCTCTTCTAAGTTCCAATTCTAAAAAGAATTGGAACTTTTTTGATCCAGATACCTAAGCCTCTGCCCCTGCTTTGACGTTCCAGCATCTCCATCAGCTTGCTTCAGGGGCTCAAAATCCCACCAGGACTACCTTCCACCCCTGATCACCAAAGGGCGCTTTAGCAGCACGGCATCTTGCTAAAAGCCTCAGCCTACTGAGCCTTGCCCCCGGCCTGTTTTTCATTGCCAAAGTCGCGGGTACGACTACCCCGATGTGTTGCACAATGTCTTTCTGCCTGATGCCTCAACCCAAGCCGCCACCATCTTAGGACTAGGGGAAAAGTCTTTTGTATTGATGAACTCGTAAGAAACATCGCGGCTGTTAAGCCACAGCAGCGCCTGAGTACAGCTGCCGCAGGTAGGAATGCCATAAACTTGAAGCGTCACAGCTGTACTCAGGAAAAGCCTGGCCTTTGAAAGGCTGGGCAGAGGGCAAATACCAGAAACGTCCCGGTAGTCAGGACGTTTCTTTAGGATAATTTAAGCTCTAGCAGAGGAATCTCTACGGCTTAGTTATCGTAAACTCGGCATTCGTCAGCCTCGGGATTGCTGTCACAGTAGGCCTCCAGGGAAGTTTTGTCGGTACCCTTTTGACGCTGATGAGAAGCTTCGGCCTGAAGCTCTTCTACAGCATCCCAAGCGGCGGCACACTCCTGAGAGCTCCCGCCAGAGACGTCGCAGGCGGCCCGGGCGTCTTCAATTTCTTTCTCAATACGCTCTTTAATGTTCTCGCTCATTTGCTTCCTTTCGTATGTAAACAACTACCGTGGGGGACTGCCGCCTGGTAACTATAGGAGAGATAAATCCGCTGATCCTAAGGAATTATCCCAGCAGGCCTAGTATACTTCACTGCTTCAGAGGCCCTGGACATGGAAACTCTACCCCACGGAGGGAGAATTACTCCCTTGACAGGGAAAAACGCTGGCCCAAAGCTACCCACCCAGCGGCGAACGGGTACCAGTAGAAGTACTTATTATTTATATTACACATCCCCACCTCAGCGGGGGTGCCTGCTGAACATTGCTCGTGCAGGCCTAACTGCCGAGGTAATGGGTATTCCGATCTAGACTAGAACTATGAGAGGAGGGGCAAACCCGATGACCGACATTCCCCAACCGACCCAGCCAGCCATGGAATGGGTGAACGCTGTGTCTACCTGTCCTTCCCTAGAAGGGGCTGTTAAAGATGTGGTTGAGCAGCTCAAGGGGCGATTGACAGCGGCCCCTGATCTAGGTCTGGTGTTTATTTCATCTTCGTTTACAAGCGAGTTTGCCCGACTGCTGCCCCTGCTGCAAAGCCTGCTGCCCGTGCAGACCCTAGTGGGGTGCAGCGGCGGCGGCATCGTGGGTACCCCCGCCCAGGGTAAGCCTCAAGAGCTAGAAGATACTCCAGCCCTCAGCCTGACCCTGGCTCGACTGCCAGGCGTATCGGTACGGAGTTTTCACCTGTCGAGCAGCGATTTGCCTGACCTAGACAGCCCACCTGCAGCTTGGTCAGAGCTAGTTGGGGTAGCCCCAGAGCTCAACCCGCAGTTCGTTTTGATGGCTGATCCTTTCTCTTCTAGTATTAATGACCTGCTTCAGGGGCTAGATTTTGCATACCCCGGTGGGGTAAAGATTGGTGGGCTGGCGGGGGTAGACGGGTTCAGTCGCCACAGCGGGCTGTTTTGCGACCGCACACTACATTCTGAAGGTATCGTGGGCGTTGCCCTCTCAGGGCCGGTAGTGCTAGATGCTATCGTGGCTCAAGGATGCCGCCCCATTGGTTCGGTCTATAGGGTAGACAAGGCCGAGCGCAATATTTTGCTAACCCTGGGCAGCGCCGATGACAACGCTCGCCCGCCCCTGGAGCTGCTGCAAGAGCTTTTTGAAACCCTATCGGAAAGCGATCGCAAGCTGGCTCAAAGTTCCCTGTTTATTGGTATTGCCCAGGATAGTTTCAAGCTCACTCTCGACCGGGGCGATTTTTTGATTCGCACCCTGCTGGGCGTTGATCCCAAGATGGGTGCGATCGCGGTAGGAGATCGGCTGCGCCCTGGTCAGCGAGTGCAGTTTCACC
>JBARUP010000231.1:0-2361 GCA_049645805.1 Nodosilinea sp. | reverse complement strand
GTTGTCAGATCCATAGCGCGTCCTCAGCGGGTTTACTGGAGTTCTGGAGTGACTGTCTGAGCAAAGTCCTGTTCGCCCTCGGTAAGCTGGGCCGGTACCCCGTCTGGGTAGCTTTCGCGGATACTTTCCTCGATGCGAACGATGCGGTTTTCGGGGTTGGGGTGGGTGCTAAAAAACTCGGGCGGACTGCCCCCAGACTGAGCCTCGTCTAAAATCTCCATCAGCTCGACTAGCCCTTTTGGATCGTAGCTAGCGTCAGTCATGAACTGTAGCCCCAGGCGATCGCTCTCTAGTTCATCATCGCGACTGTAGTTGAGATTGACCAGCTGATTGACGGCTCGGGCGATCGCCGCCGCCTGCTGTGAGCTGCGGGGATCGTCGCTAGCGGCAATGCCTATAGCATTAACCAGCATGGCCCCTAGCTGCTGCCGAGCCAGATGTTCGGCTCCGTGGCGAGCGACCACGTGCCCAACTTCGTGACCCAGAACCCCGGCTAGCTGAGCCTCCGAATCCATTTCTCGCAACAGCCCGGTTGTAATAAATACCTGGCCTCCCGGCAGAGCTAAGGCATTGATCGTGCTGGGCGCATCGAGCAGGTGAAACTCGAAGGGATAGGGAGCCTGGGCTGCCCCAGACTGCTGCACGACGCGCTGGCCTACCTGATCGATGTAGGCTTGCAGTCTTTGATTGGGGTAAAGCTGGCCGACCTGCTCAGCAATTTCCTGCCGGGCCTGCTGACCGAGCACAATTTCTTCCTCAGGGGTGAGGGTAACGCGCTGTCGCTCGGCTGTAACGGGGTTCTCCGACACGCTAGTGTAGTAGTTGAACAGTCCAAAAGCAGCAAACAAAAGTCCTAGTACGAGACGAACGAGTAGCTTACTCACCCCAAAACGACCCCTAGACAGCTAGGGCCGAACATACCACAGCTCAGATTCGCTGAACATCTCACCCTAGAGTGATGCAGCAGAGTGATGCAGCCGGCCAGGGGAAAACCTGTTCGGCTTAACACAAGCGTGCAGCAGTGGTTTAGAACGCTATGGGCACGGGTAACGAGCCAAATTCTGAGGGAGAGTCATGGCACTGGTTGGCAATCGATCTAGCTTATCGAAAGGCTGCCCAAGTTGGCGTCAGTCTCCTAATACTTCTAGCACCGTCTTGGGCTGAAGTTTGTGCTTGAACCACACTACCCGAGCCGGAACCTTGGCAATGTCTATGCCCGCATTCTCTAGGTTTAGCCGTTCTGACACTGCCAAAATCAGATTATCGCGCTCGGACTTGCGCACCTGGGCGAACTTTTTGCGCAGGTACTCGGGTCGCCAGTAGCCGACGATCTCCAGCAGGTACTCGCGCCCGTCAGGATGGATGACGCGAAAGTCAGGAATCATGACGCTGCCCGGCAGCGGCACTAAATCGACCTCGCGCTCCAGCTTCCAGGGGGTTTTAGCGGGCCAGCGACTCACGAACGACTCTTCAATCATGCTGTCGTAGGGCTTGCCGGGGGGATAGTGGGTGACCAAGCCGCAGGCGCTGTCGAGGCTAAACTGGCGCGATTTCACCTGCTGAGTGTAGCTATCTTTCATTTGCAGCGTCGCCGTCAGCCGCCACTTGCTGACGTGGAGAACGGCCGGGATCAGCTTGGCGATGTCTATCCCGTAGCGGGTGCTGGGCTTAAACAGGCTAGCCGGACCGTCAATGGTGATAGTAAACCCTTGATCGGCGTCACCTTCAATGTAGGTCATAAGGCGAAACAGCTTCAGGTAGCGAAACATGAGCTTGTACTCGCCGGGGTCGTTGCGGTAGAGATGCATGACCAAGTCGCTGGCTTTGTAAAATACCCCCTGGGTCTGAGACAGGTTGTAGCGGTGAATGAGCGCATCGGGGGTAGGAGCCTCAAACTCGGTCAGGATGTGGTTGTCCTGGCGATCGGCATAGAGCCCCTGACGCAGGTCAGCTACTGTGACCTCAAGAGCCAGTTCTTCAGAAAGCTGCTGGCTGAGGGCGGCTAGGGTCTCCGAGGCTCCAGCGGTAGAGGGCATGCCCTGAGCCGCTGCGGCAAATACCCGCCGCCGGAGCTCAATGGGTTCTAGGGGGCTGACCACATCAAAGGTGGCAAAACTATTGCGCAGAACATGCGCTAGCCCCCGCTTGACGCGGTAGTTAGTGTCTTCGCCTTCTAAATCTTGGAGCTGCCGGTTAAGGTCGCCCTGGGTATTGCCCGTCTGCTGCTGAAAAAGGTGAATCAGATCCGCTGCGATCGCTCGATTCGCCCTGTCCAGCGCCAGCCGCTTGGGCTGGATTCCCTCGCCCTGAAATCGATAAATTAGCAGATCGCTTGGTAACGTTGGTCTCACCCCCAGACTA
>JBARUP010000230.1:0-7854 GCA_049645805.1 Nodosilinea sp. | reverse complement strand
TGAATATCCTTTGATAGGTGAACTCGGTCGGTTTAGTTGTAAATGAAACTGCTGAGTTCTACTCAGGTATATCTTTGTCAGCTTCAGCTTTAGCCTTCAACTCCTGGTTTTCTTTGTCTTGCTCTAGGCGGTAGAGAAATTCGCAGGTATCACGAATCAGGTTGAGCTGGCGACCGGCCAGGCGGGCGCGATCGCCCGCAAAGGCTTTTTCAAACACATCGACAACAAAGTAGCGAGCAAAGTCGAGAACCGCCTGGCGCTCCTTTTCGCGATCGCTCATAATCCATCGCCCTTCAGCGGTTGACTTATGGACGCGATCCATCAGCTTAAAAACTTCTGCTGCCACGACGGTCACAAGTGCCTCGTCGTTAAACATACTGGTTTCAGCTTTGAGAATGGTGTCGGCGGCAATATCAACGGGTTTTAAAACCGCGTTTGCTTTAGCGTTGTAGCGTTTATTAGCCCGATAGAACTGCCTGTAGAGATCGGTTAGTTTCTTCGGGTGATTGAGCGATGAGTCCGGGGTCAAGATCCATTCCTCCTGGGCAAAGCTATAGGTGGCATAGGGGTCAAAGCAGGGGTAAAAGTGATGGGCGTAGAGCCTAATTTTTTGTGGGCTGGGGGCATCGGCTTTTTGCCCTCGGCTCCACTTAGCTAAATAGGAAAAGACATGCAGAGGGCTGGTTTCTATGTCTTTGGCCAGTTCTGTGAAACGGCCCCAGTTGGCGTCATAGCCGCCCTTGCCCTGCTTAGCGTTGACATCCATATGGATGGCGTAGGCCGCAGTCAGGATGTTCAGCGGCGCTGGGCGTTTGATGTCGGTGTCATCTGTCCAGCCTTCGAGGATAGAGTCGAGCCGGAATCGGTCTTGCCCCATCAGAGTGCAAAAGGCGTGAGGGGCACTATCGAAAAAGACGCTTTCTTCAAACTCGGCCCCATCGGTAAAGGGGGGAATGGGCGACTCTGACACCACCGTTTTGACATCTAGAATCATCGGGAAGGCGAGGGCCAGCCAGCTGGGCATTACCCAAGATTCGGTGTCGGTGCTGTCGCGCCCGGGGGGTAGGGCCATGAAGTAGAAGGTTAAGGGTTTGTCTTCGGGGTAGGAGAGCTTGAAGGTTCGGTCTCGCTTGAAGTTCGGGTCGTCATCGGGGAGCTGCTTGCGTTGGGCCAGATCTTCCTCCATCAAAAACGCATCGACAGTTTGATATTTGTCGCGGCTAAAGTCAGCTTCTAGCTGCTTGTTGATGAAGTGGTTGCGGATGCTGGTATCAAAGCGGGTTTGGGCGATCGCGCTATAGGCCCGGTGTAGAAATGAGTTGGTTTCGGGCGTGAAATAATAGGTGGGGTAGAAGTAGAGGTAGCGATATTTACCATCCTCAAACCGTTTGCCCACGGCCTGGGTCTGGTTCATCAAAATCTGGCGCAGCATCATTTCCATACTCGCAATACTAGAGATGTTGCGCTTGGCGTTGGAGCCGCCCAGATGTTGCTTGTTGGTATAAACCTGGGGCGTGAACAGCACCGCTGATTCCATCTGTTCGCTGACGGAATAGGGGGAGTGAGAGATAGAGCAAATCATCTGCCGTCCTCGCCCTGATTTTTTGGCTGCGTTGTAGTAGGCCAGTTCTTTTACAAAGACATCGGCTTGCGCTGAAGCTGAGTCTTGAGCTTGGTTAGGCAGCATTACAACTTTACTAACCCACTGCCGCACATCGCCCCAACCGTCAGGCAGCGGATATTGAGCAACAACAGGCTGGGTGAGCTGCGTAATATGAGCGATAACCTGGCTACAGGTCTCTCGTAGATCTTCAAGACCAGGATGCTTTTGCAGAAACTTTGCCGCTAAGTAATACCATTCGTAGGGCACGCCGCCGCTGTTACCCTTGAGCTTCAGTTCCTTTAGTTTTTCGTTGATGTGCTGAATTTCCCGAATCTGAGGAGAATAGTCAGCCAGCTGCCAAAATTCTGCAACTTTGTGGATGATGTTTTCAGGGAGCACCGCCGCATTGATGATAGGTAGCGCTGGCAGGCTTTTTTTCGTTTTGCGCTCTTTGGCACGCTCTTTGATTAGTGCCTCAAGCTGATTTACTCGTTCGCCCCAAATCTTACGACTAATCAGATCGCCAAATTCAGCTAGCTGATCAATTCGGATGTCGTCGCTAAAGGAGAAGTCGTAGTCAGCAGAGAGAACCCCTTTTTTCTGAAAGGCGATGAGGTTGTCACTGCGCTTGCTGCCGACCGATCCTTTGTTAGGATTCAGGATGCGGAGAGTAGCGTCTAGGGCGACCTGCATCAAGCCAGGGCCATCAAAAAATAGGTTGTAGTAGTCGGCATATTTCATGCCTTTGCCGCCGCGCCCAAACCCGGTTTGACGTAAACGAAGCTGCCCAGCACAGAGATCTTTAATGCTGGCGATAACGCGATCGGGCAAAGTTTCGGGGTTGACGGGCGGAGCTTCTTGCTGAGCTAGATAAATTGCCCCCGTTGGTAGATAAAGTAGCGTTGTGTAGTGCTCTTGATCTGAACTGTTGAGGCTGGCATGGGCATCCATCAAGGCATTGTTGACTACGTTAGTCAGCACCCCTCGGTTTTCGGCGATCGCGTGATAGGTAAAGCGCAGTTGCCCATCACTCAGCCCGTGAATAATCTCGTTGAGCCCAGAGTTTTCGGCATCTTGAGGATGTTTGATGACCGAAGCAAGGCGATCGGCTAGGCAGGTAAGGTCAGACAGGCAGCGGAGAGTGCGTGAGTGGAGTACGGGATCTAGCCCGTCCTCAGACAAGTTGAGATTGGTATCATGCCGTCGCTGAGCGTTATAAGCTAAAAACAGCAGGTCATCTAGGTACTGTTCCCAGTCCGCTGAGTTGTCGGGACTGATGAAGCGATTTAGTCCTAAGGCATTTATCAGCACAGTAACGATTTCTTGATGATCCTTAATCGAGCGCTTCCGAATATCTCCGGCGGGATCTCGCCGAATTGCCCTAAACTTCTCCGGCATGTCGGGAATTAGGTCGTAGTCGAACTTCTCAAAGTCGTGCAGAATAAAGCCCGACACCAGAAGCCGCCGTTCTCGTTCGTTGACTTGCCGCCTGACCGTGGTATCCAGCTTTTGCAGCCGCCGCTCAATCAGGTTGGCGGGAAATAACCCATTGAGTAAGTGAGTATTGAGCGACTGATCCGCCGCGTTGTCGCGCCGAATCGGCTCTTTGCCCGCAGCGATGCGCTGGGGATTTACCACGCGATCCAGGTATTCAGCAAAAAACTTCCCCCCTTTGGCCGTAACCCCGACCGTGAACTTCAGCAGATTGGGTAATACTACTTCTGCAAAGTCCTGCATCACAGCATCGCCAGGATTTTGAGCCTGAATCGCTTCCCGCAGAAGCTTGAGGGTTAGCAGTTCTCTTGCATCGGGTTCTACGGTTCTATTGCTGCTTTCATCCAGCCTGAAGTCCCCTTCTAGCCAAGAGTTATCAAGCTCTTCCAATTCGATATCTTCGTTTTGGGTGTTTAGTAACGACAGTTGTTCTGAATCAACGGATTGCTTAGGACGCTCCATCCCGGATCTCCTATACGTCAAAATTTTGTGCGGGGTTTAACCGCTGAGACTAGCCCAGCAGTTGAACGATAGTGAACTGAATATCGGTAAATGCCTGAAAGGTGAGGGACTGCCCTCGGCGCAGGGTTTGCACCTGTTGGTAGCCTGTGGTGCTCGGCTGACGATAGATCTGTACCGCTTCAGCGTTGAGATCGACAATCCACACTTCAGCAATGTTGTCTTTGGCATAGAGGGGGACTTTTACCGTGCGGTCAAATTCAATCGTGGTGTCAGAGACTTCAACTAGGGCAAAAACATCTTGGGGCTGGGGATGGCCACTGGCATAGAAGTCAGACCGCCGCTTAAGAATGGCAAAGTCAGGCTGTGGTTCGGAGCGGGTGCTTAGCTGGATGGGATTTTGAACCCGCACGATTGCCTTGCCTCGTAGCGTCTCTACTAGTAATTCAGTTAGGCGATCAACACAGGCGGCATGTTGCATGCCAATGGGCGACATTTCAATGATTTCTCCCTGAAGTAGCTCGACGCGATCGCGATCGGTCAAAATGCCAGACTCGATCATCTGGTGATACTGCCCCACCGTGAATTTTTTGCGTAGGATTTGAACTGTCATGACTGTTCCTTCCCAATGAAAGAGACTTTAATAATTGCATCGCGGACTACCATCCAAAGAGTGGGGGTTTTCCATGTACTCCAACTCGACTCGGCGGTCTGTGCCAAAGTTAGTCCCTTTCCTGCCCGAGCTTTTAAGCAACCCATATCTCGCCTCCATCGCGCCTGAATCGGTAGGCTAGGGTGTCGATCAGCAGTGCTGACTGTCCAAACGCCACCGAATAGGGCGCGCTGGCATCATGAATGCTGTTCAAATCACTGATGGGGTAAAGTTGGAAGTGCATGGGTAGCTGCAACCGCAGCCGCACCTCTCGCACCGGTTTACGCAGCACGTAGCAAACAAGGGCTTGTTCCTGTAGGCGGCGGTTAATTGACCCCGCCCAGGGATTGTCTGGCTGCCAGATTTGCAGCCTGGTTAATACCTGCACCTTGTAAGCATCCGCTATAGATTGAAGATCGCCAAGATAGGTAAACTTCCAGTTCAATCGCTCTTCCCGGTAGCCCCGCAATTTCATAAAACCGAGGCAGTGCCTAAACCTTCCCTTCGCAATGGGCTGTCCAGTGCGCTTGGCTGTTTCCTGGAGCTGGTCTAAGAACCCTGCCTTGCTCCACATCTCAATTTCTAGGTTGCTGAGGATGCCCGGTAAGTCATAGGTTTTAAATCGATCGCGCTCATTCGCTTCGGTTAGGTCATACAGACCACATTGCAGAGGACTTGATCCGCGAAAACTTTCAGCGTCTTCAGTAATGGGGCTACGGCTCTTTTGACCTGAAAGCTCCTGCCATTCTTCGGCCCAACCTTTCATTCGCCCAAAAATCTGGCCAAATCGAGTTTCAAAAACCTTTTCGCAGGCTTGCTGAAACTTTTGCAACGAGTTTGCATATTGAGTCTTCACGGCATTCTTGGACAGCTGTCGCCCTATACATACTGATTGAACAGCACCCCAGCGTTTGTAATAGCTATCAAAGTCGTTGATCTGTCGATACTTTTCGCGGATGAGGGTTTGGAAATAAATGCGATCGCACACTTCCCCATCGGCCAAAACCGCCTTATCTCCCGCAAAAAGACGCTCTACAAAAAAGTTGGGCACTAGGGCATAGGCTCTGAAGCCATCGAACTGAATGTCCTGCCCATTTTTCTGGTAGCCATCGTGGCGACCTAGCCGCCCTAACCGCTGAATAAAGTTACCAGCATCCGATGACTCAAAAATTAGGAGGTTAATTTTGAAATCGACCCCTACATCGATGGTGCTGGTGCCAATTACTAGGTCAGCATCTAAGGATTCGGCTTTTTCTTGTTCCCCTGACAGACCAGTATTCTCTCGAACCGTCAGACCATGCTGAGCAAACGCCTCTCTGAAGACAGGCGTCAGTCGTTTTACCGCAGCAATGGAGTTGAGAATAATCGCTCCCTTGCTGCCGGGGCGTTCTAGAAACTGATTGAGGACGGACTCTTGATTTTCCTTCAGCCAGGTCTCAGAAGCTTTCGAGGTGGGCTCTATCGGCACAAAGGCTAGGTCGATGGCACGCGCTACCTGTCGCCATTCTTGGTTATTGAGGTCATTTGCTGCTGCTTGGGTGTCTGGAAATTGGTACTTGCCCTCCTCAATAGGGCTAACGACATGACACCGAAAGCCTGCCTTATTTAGGCGTCGTAACAAGGCCTCGCTAGGAGTAGCCGATAAGAATAGAAACCTTTTATGTCGATTCGTAGCCTGAATCAGCAGCATGGTGTTTAGAACGCTGGCGACCTGGGGAGCTGAAAAAACATGAAATTCGTCGAAGATGAATAGGGCAAAGTCTTTGTCAATGCGGTTCCAGAGCTTATCGGGAGCATCTTTACCAGTTAGATAAGCCCCTCGATGCAGGTAGTGAAAAATATCGGGGTTGGTGATCAGGACTTCAGATTGTCCGGCTCGGGATGCGATCGCGCTGCCTTTCCGCAATCCTTCATTCTCTGCATAAACCTCTAGCTCAGGCCCACTCAATCGATTGACCCGTGGGGTATTGGATGGTTTGAACTGGTTGATGTAGTCCTGTACCTGAGTTTCTTGATCGCTGGCGAGCGCATTGGTGGGGTAGAGTGCGATCGCGAAACAGTTGCCCTGCAAAACGTCTAGATAGGCCGCGAGGCTCTTGCCATCTCCGGTCATCGCGGTGTTAAACACCACATCTACATTAGGATCTCGCAACGCCTTTAAGGTCTCGGCCTGATGCCACGACAGTCTCCATCCTTCAGGCAGCTTAATTCCCTGGGGTATCTCATCTGCTGGGGAAGAATAAACAGACTTTAAATGGACTGAATACATAGTCACTAATTCCTCACAGGCCTTCTAAGGCTAACTAACCCATACTCAAAAATTCTTAGATCGGGCCATTTGGCTTACCGCTCCCCCTGTTGCCAATTCTCTTTTGCTGTCCGGTAGACCAAAGCGGCGATAGCCTCTTCAGGTTTGTCTCCATAAAATATCCGCACATGCCGTATAGCCCTATGTTGGCAGAGATATTATGGAAGTATCAAGAGAAATGCTTACGGAGTATCCGTATACCTGGACGCAGCTGCCCATGACCCTTAAAAAACGCTCCATTACCCTGTCTATTGACGAGGCTGAAAAGGCCCAGCTAGAGCAGCTAGCGCTGGATTTTGACCAGACCTGGGGCGATCGCTCTAACGTTTCAAAACTTATCAAAGCGATTGCCCAGGGGAAGCTGCGCCTAGCGGCCAACCACGGCTGGAGTGCAGACCGCGTCAACGCGCTTAATTTAGCTCGTGGCCACCTGGATGACCAAGGGTACAAACATGAGGCGCTGGCAATCGCGGCACTTCTGCTAGAACGTAGCGAACTCAGCCCCCCTCTCCGCCAGGAGATTCAGTCATTCATCGACATGCCGGGGCCAACCTGGCGAGCGGATGTTGATCGCTGCTTGCTTCGGCAGCGGCCCTTTCGCCTTGCTTACCAAGATGCAGCGGGGTTAGTGTGGAGTTTCTCGGTGCGCCATGCCAAGGTTACCACCCTAGAAGAGCGACAGTATCTGGTCTGCTGGTGCGATGAAACTGAGGGTAATCAGGATATTCCTGAGTTGCAGCACAACTGGACGCTACGTCTCGATCGCATCCCTGAAGAAGCTGTAATTAGCCCTATTGATGGGTCGTGGCAACCAGAGCTTGGGTTTGTTGATGTGGAAATGCACCTGATAGGCAAGCTGGCTTTTGCCTATCGCACTAAATCTAAGGCTGATCTAATTAATGAATGGGATGCCGACTTGCAGGTGCGGCGGGTGGTGCGGCGGATTGCCAGTACTTTTTGGTTTTTTAGAGAAGCGCGCCGCTACGGGGCCGAATGCGCGATCGCTGGCCCGACTTCTGTGCGAAGGAGGTTTAGCAATGAGCTAAGGCAGATGATTCAGCATTATCAGTAAGCATATCTTTTGTTGGGACTAAAGCAATTCAAAACGAGACTACTGATTGGATCTCATAGTCTTATTTTGAGACTGATTGCCAGGTCGATGTTGGCTCTTAAGAGGGGCTGCTCAGTTTCAATCCCTATGAAGGGGTTTTGTTGTTTGGAGCGAGCGTTAGGTAGTTCTGAACGGGTCAATTCAATTGTTTCAATCCCTATGAAGGGGTTTTGTTGTTTGGAGCCAACCTCAATAACTAAAGCCAATGACCATGACCAGTTTCAATC
>JBARUP010000229.1:0-1745 GCA_049645805.1 Nodosilinea sp. | reverse complement strand
GGATACTGGTCGCGGTGATGCTGTTTGGCGCGATCGGGGAGCTGATTCCCGGCATGCCGGGGGCAAGCTTGATCTTGGCCGCCATCTTAGTTTGGGCGGTAGCGACTCAGTTCGCTGGCATTGGCTGGCCCATTATCGTGGTGTTTGGCATTCTGGTGCTGAGCGCGGGCATTGAGTTCCTAGCGGCCTACTGGGGCGCGAAGCGGTTTGGGGCCAGCAAGTGGGGGCTGTTTGGCGCGATCGCAGGCCTAGTCGTAGGTGTCCTGGGTTTACTACCGGCGCTGCCGGTTGGTGGCCCAATTTTAGGGGTGCTAGTGGGTCCATTTGTCGGTGCGTTTCTAGGTGAATACCTGACTCGTCAGCCGGTGGATGGAGAATCGAAGGCATCGTTAGCTCTAAAAGCTAGCCTGGGGACAGTCGTCGGCTCGCTGATTGGCAACCTAATCGACGGGCTGTTGTCAGTTATTGCGGTGGCTGTTTTTGTTTTGTCGACCTGGCCGCTGGTATCAAGCCTGTAGTCCTGCTCTAGTAGCCAGCATCGCGGGCGTGGGGAATCAATCAGCCAGCCAATCGTTTGTTGACCCCAACGGCACCGCGCTACGTCATGATTGTGCCGCCCATCAGCTTTTCGTAGCGGCGCTGAAGTTCTTTCGCCAGTTTTGGCCAGCGAGCCAGGTCTGGATCTTCTCTTAGCAAAGCTTCTGCCGCCTCACGGGCTAGCATCAGCACGTCCTGGTCTTCGATTAGGCTAGCCAGGGCAAAATCGGGTAGACCTGACTGGCGGGTGCCCAATACTTCCCCAGGGCCGCGAAAGCGCAGGTCCATCTCGGCGATAAAGAACCCGTCCTGGGACTGCTCTAGCACTTTCAGCCGTTGTATCGCCTGTTCGCTGCGACTGCTGCTGAGCAAAAGGCAGAAGGATTGCGCTGCTCCTCGACCCACCCGACCCCGCAGCTGGTGCAGCTGCGAAAGGCCAAACCGCTCAGCGTGTTCAATCAGCATGACCGAGGCGTTAGGCACGTCTACCCCGACTTCCACCACCGTTGTAGAGACTAGAATCTGCGACTCCTGGTCGCGGAAGGCGGTGATGGCGGCATCTTTATCGGCGGAAGACATGCGCCCGTGGAGCAGACCAACAGCAAACTCCGGGAAGATCACCTCTGTCAGCCGCTGGTGCTCCTCCACAGCAGATTTGAGATCGAGCTTTTCAGACTCTTCTACTAGCGGCAGCACCACGTATACCTGGCGACCCTGGGCGATTTCGCGCTTGATCAGGTCGTAGGCATGGGTTCGCTCTTTATTGGTCAGCAGAGTGGTTTGAATCGCCTTGCGACCGGGCGGCAGCTCGTCGATCTGGCTGACATCTAAGTCGCCGTGCATGGTTAGCGTTAGCGTGCGGGGAATAGGGGTCGCCGTAAGGGTCAGTACGTGGGGATTTGCTCCTTTTTGAGTCAGCCTGGCCCGCTGCTGAACGCCAAAGCGATGCTGTTCGTCGATCACCACCAGACCCAGATCGCGAAACTGCACCGGGTCTTCGATCAGGGCATGGGTGCCCACCAGAATTTTCAGTTCGGCGGTGGCTAGCTCGCCCAGCATTTGGCGGCGTTTGGCGGCGCGCGTCGAGCCAGTGAGCAGCTCCACGGGCAGATGCAGCTGGTTAAACCACTCTACCAGTTTGCGGTAGTGCTGCTCGGCCAGCACCTCGGTGGGTGCCATGAGGGCAGCCTGGTAGCCCGACTGAATGG
>JBARUP010000228.1:0-1573 GCA_049645805.1 Nodosilinea sp. | reverse complement strand
GGATATGGCGCTGTTGCTTTGGCCGTGCCTGGACTGGCTTTAGCTGTCGCTCCGGTAGCGGGGCAGACGACTCTAGCAACCTACAGCCTGCGGGTGACGAGTGCTGAAGACAGCCCGGCAAAGCCCGATGCGGGACTGACCCTGCGCGAAGCCATCGAGCTTGCTAACGGTACTCTGACCCCGGTCGAGCTAAGTGAGGCTGAGCGGGCTTTTGTTCAGCCTCTGCCTGCGGGCGAGGGGTCGCGCATCGCCTTTGACTTACCAGCGGGGCAGGCTGCGATCGCCCTAACGGATTTGCTGCCCGAGATTATCGCTCCTGAGCTAACTATTGACGGCACTACCCAGGCGGGCTACGATGCCGCCGCTACCTACGATCCCAAGTTTCCGGCTGCGCCTGCGGTTAGCCTAACAGTCGCGGAGGGCCGTGAGGTGGCTCGCGGCCTAACGATTGCCGCCGATGGCGTGACGGTACGGGGGCTGAGCCTCTACGGGTTTCGCACCAGCAATCGCGCGACTCAGACTACACCGCCCTCAGATATTTTCATTAGCGCCCTGGCTCCTCCAGTCGACGCCGGCCCCCTGAGCCCGGTTCTAGCGCTGTTTCGGCTCGAAGACCCCGACGCGGCACCGCGCGGGGTGGTAATTGAGCAAAACTGGCTGGGTCTGCCTCCTGACGGCGAGTTTCCGGCGGTGCCCTCGGCCTTTGGCGTCACGGTATTCAACGCCGTAGAAACCGTGGTGCGCAACAACCGGATTCAGAACCACGACGGCAGCGCCATTATCACGGGCTACCGGGCCGACGGTCTGCAGGTGAGCGAGAACGCGATTATCGGCAACGGCTTAGCGGGCATGCCCGACGCCATTCGCCTGGAGGGCACCATTGAGGCTAGCGCCATCACCGATAACTTAATCTGCGCCAATGACGGCAGCGGCATCTACTTGTTTAAACCGGAGGGCGCTGCGCAAATTTCGGGTAACGCTATCCAGTACAACGGACGGCGGTTCGAGCGCGCCGCTGTATATCTCATGGGCAGCGATCACCAGCTCAGCAACAACTTTATTGGCTACCAGCCGGGGCCAGGGGTAACCGTGACGGCCTACCCTCTCAGCCGCCGCAACCAAATTCGCGGCAATCGCTACGCGGGTCTAGACGGCCTTGCGATCGATCTCAATACCCAGGGCAACACCGGGACGCAGGACTTTCAAAAGGGCGACGGCCCCAACCCGCCCCGAAACTCCTACCACCGTCGCCAGGAAACCGGCAACGCCGCTATCAACGCGCCCCAGTTTGACAACGACCGTATCACCAGCGGAGCTTCAGAGGTCACGCTGACCGGGACCGCTGACCCTGGTACTGAAGTCGATCTCTACCGTGTGACTGAGACGGGTCTTTATGCCCCCTTAGACGAGCCTTTAGGCACGGTGATTACTAGCACTGAAGGTACCTTCAGCGCTAGCTTAGCCGTACCGCCCGGCACGCGAGTCAGCGCGATCGCCACCGACCCTGAGTGGGGCACCTCGGAACCTGCCCCCGTGGCCGCCGTGCTGGCCGCCGACGGCACCCTGCCTGAGC
>JBARUP010000227.1:0-4326 GCA_049645805.1 Nodosilinea sp. | reverse complement strand
AGAGATTTCTAGCTGCTCAAACTGTGTGGATTTTCAGGCTCGACGCGCCAATATTCGCTTCAAGTCTGCCGGCCGGAAGGGCACCCAGTACGTCCATACCTTAAACGGGTCGGGGCTGGCTGTTGGTCGCACTATGGCCGCTATCCTGGAGAACTATCAAGAAGCTAACGGCTCAGTGCGCGTACCCGAGGTGCTGCAACGCTACCTCAACCGTGAGTATTTGTAGAGGCTTGATTAGACCGGAAAGCGGTACACAATTCCCCCAGCATCGGAGACATCAAAGGAGGCGTTTAAGAACTTTGCCTTTTGGTCTAAGAAATCTTTGGCGTCTTCGAGAGATACTTGTGCTTCTGTCGCAAACTGAATCACGGTGAGGCTTCCCCCATAGGTCTGAAGCAGCTTCAAAAACAGCTGCTCCTGCTGCTGCGCTAGCGCTTCGGACGACTGCTGCTGGTGCTGACGCAGATCCCACACTAGCCAAGCACCTAGGGCCGTGGGTGGTAGCCCGAAAAAAGCTAGCGCGGCCCCGGCCCCCGCGCGCTGTTCAGCATTGGTAGAGGGGTTGGCCACGTCAACAATAGCCCACAGCGTAATAGGCAAGCCAATCAGCAAAAAAAGCCCTGCTAGCGTTTGTTTGACCAGCCTCATAGGTTATCCTCAAGGTTTCTGTACCGATTGTGGCAGTAAACCAGCGCGGCGTCTCGTTTTAGGTCAAAAACCGGCGAAACGCCAAGGCAAAGCCGCTCATCGGTTGGCTTTCCACTTGACCTCGCGGACACGAGAACCTGTGAGTGACCCCAATGACATATGGCCTTAGTTTGCAAACAACTGCTTCAGCACCGCTAACCGAGAGCAGTTCCAGTAGTCAATGTGGGAGATAATCTTGCAGTCTTCTCCAAGACCTAGCTCACTGCGGCCAGGAATGCTCATAGACGGCTGCCAGGGCACTGGTGCAACCCAGCTTAGCGTCCAGTGGGTATCAATTTGACCAGGGTTAGCGTAGTCAATGCTGTGCAGCTTTAGGTCAACATCTTTGAACCAGCGGCTGATGAACCCAATCATGCGCCGGTAGCGATCAACGCCGCGAAACTCGTTTAGCGGGTCTTTAAAGTACACATCGTTGGCGTACAGATGATAGCTTTGGTCTTTGGGAAACCGCTGGTAGTCAAGACGGATCTGTTCCAGTAGGTCCATAATTAGGGCGCACGACTGCTTTAGAAGGTTAACAACCAGTATGGGTCTACCTTTATATCTTCAGCCTGTTGCGGACTATGGCAGAGTTGCGTCAGTATTCTGGGCATCTAGATTCTGGGTATCTGGCTGTTGCAGTGCTCCTAACTTCCTGTTTGGCGACTCATCCCCCCGGTCCAGCGCTAAAGAATTTGGGATAGGAACTTTTGAGTACGGTCTTCTCGGGGGTTAGTAAAGAAGTCGTTGGGGGTGTTTTCTTCAACCAGGTAGCCGCCGTCCATCAGCACGACGCGATCGGCAACCTCGCGGGCAAAGCCAACTTCGTGGGTGACACACACCATGGTTATACCGGTGTCGGCCAGCGATCGCATTACATCCAGCACCTCGCGCACCATTTCGGGGTCGAGGGCTGAGGTTGGTTCGTCAAATAGCATTACCTTGGGCTGCATAGCTAGCGATCGCGCGATCGCAACGCGCTGCTGCTGTCCCCCCGACAGCTGTCCCGGAAACTTGTGGGCCTGCTCTAGGATACCCACCCGCTCTAGCAGCTGCATAGCTACTTCTTGAGCCTTAGACTTGGGCCATCGCCGTACCCAAATGGGGGCTAGGGTAACGTTTTGCAGCACCGTTAGGTGAGGGAACAGATTGAACTGCTGAAACACCATGCCTACTTCGCGGCGAATCGCCTCAATATCCTTGAGATCGTGGGAGATAACCGTGCCATCGACTTCAATGCTGCCCTTTTGGTAGGGCTCTAGGGCATTAAACGTGCGAATGAAGGTTGACTTACCCGAGCCAGATGGCCCCATCACCACCAGCACTTCGCCTTTGTAGACGGTCATACTGACGCCCTTGAGCACGTGAAAGCCGTTGTCGTACCACTTTTCGACATCGCGGGCAACAATTACTGGCTCAGTGCTTGCTTGGCGGACCGCTGATGGCTCCGTCTGAAACTGTGTCATGGACATTTTCCTCGTAAGTTCAAATTCTAAACAGCACTGCCAGCAGTGCGCAAACAACAAAATTCAAGCGTGTTAAGCACCTTTACCGCAGGTGAGTACTGCTATTTTGCCTTAACCCTAAGGGGTTTCGAGGTTTCAGACTGTCAACTGTTACACGTAGAGACATTTAGTTGTCGGTGTTGAGCTGATCCTCAATCTTGCGGCTGCCCAGGGACATGGCGTAGCAAAATATCCAGTAGATTACCGCTAGAAATAGGTAGACCTCTGCATAGCGACCCAGATAGGCAGGGTTGGCTAAGATCGACTTACCAATGCCCAACAGCTCCGCCAGACCGACGATTGACAGCAGCGTTGTGTCTTGAAACAGGCTGATAAACTGTCCCACAATGGCCGGAATGGCGATTTTAAGCGCCTGGGGCAAAATGATTAGGCCCAGGGTGGTGGGCGTGTTGAGGCCTAGAGACATCGCTGCTTCGCGCTGCCCCCGAGGCACGGCCTGAAGGCCAGCCCGCACGTTCTCAGCTAGGTAGGCGGCGCTAAACAGGGCTAGAGCAATAATGGCCCGCAAAATGCGATCGGGCCGTGCTCCTACCGGCAGAAACAGAGGGATCATCACCTGGCCCATAAATAGCACGGCTACCAGGGGTATCCCGCGCACCAGCTCAATGTATATAGTCGATAGCCACCGTACCACCGGCAGCGCGCTGCGCCGACCCAGCGCCAGCAGCAGCCCCAGAGGAAAGCACAGGACAATACCGCTAACGGCCGTAAACAACGTTAGGACTAGACCGCCCCAGTCATTGGTAGACACTTTGGTCAAGCCTAGGCCGCCGCCGATTAGCCAAAGAGCAACAAAGTACGACGCAAACCAGGCCAGCGATATCCACTTGCCAATTCCGGGAAACTTGCGCCCTGCCTGCCGACCGACCGCCGCCGCGATCGCCACTAAAGCCACCATGGGCAAGAGCTTAAGGGAGCTGGGTCGGGTGGGCGGAAACAGCACAATGAACGCGCCCATGAGCGCTAGACCGATCAGCACGCTGCGGCTAAATAGAGTAGACAGATTGCGAGCCAGAACTCCCCACGACAGGCCTGCTAATCCACAAACAACGGCCAGTAAAGCCCAAATGCGAGGATATAGCGCGGCGGGATAGGTGCCGCTCATAAACAGACCGAAGTTGTTTGGGATGACCTCCCACTGGGCAGTGGTAAAGGCCCAGGTCACCATCCTGATGGCTCCCCAGGCAAAGATGCCGACAATAACAACCGTTAACAGGCTGTTGAACCAGTCGCTAAACAGATTTTTCTTGACCCACGCCGCCGGGCCTAGGGTGACTGTATCAGGCCGTGCGGAGGAGAGAGAATCAGGTGTTGCGGTGGTCATGGCTTAGCGCTCCTTAAACTGCACGGTCCGGTTGAGCTGGTTCATCACTATGGTGATCATGAGGCAGAGAGTTAGATAGGTCGCCATCAGCACGACAAACACTTCTACCGGTCGTCCGGTTTGGTTGTAGGTAGTGGTAGCGATTGAATACATCTCGGGAAAGGCGATCGCAAAGGCCAGGCTCGTATTCTTAGTCAAGTTCATATACTCGCTATTCATGGGTGGAATAATCACCCGCAGAGCCTGGGGAAAAACGACCAGCCTCATCACCGTGCCAGCGTTGAGTCCCAAAGACCGGGCCGCCTCCCACTGGCCCTTAGAAACTGACTGGATACCCGCCCGTACAATCTCGGCTACAAAGGCAGACGTGTAGAAGACCAAAGCGGTTAAGGCTGCTACATATTCTCTCGACAGCCGCAGGCCGCCCGTGACGCCGCCGCCGTCGACCGCCGCTGGAATAGTCCAGTTCATGCCAAAAATAATAATGGCTAGCCAAACCAGGCCTAGCACCGCCATAGCGATAACCTGCGCTTTGCCCCCCTCCCCGGTCTCAATCCGAATCTTGGTGCGCCACTGCCACAGATAGAGCGCGCCAATCACTGCTCCAATGGTCGCGGCAATACCCAGCAGAGCTAGCACCGCGCTGCCTGCCCAGGGAATATAGACGCCTCGATTGTTTAGAAAAGCTACGTTCAGCACGTCAAGCTGGTTGGCTGGGTTGGGCAGAGCACCGAAAATAGCGAAGTACCAAAAGAACAGCTGCAGCAGCAGCGGAACGTTGCGCACCAG
>JBARUP010000226.1:0-5654 GCA_049645805.1 Nodosilinea sp. | reverse complement strand
GCCCTGCTCGATCGCGAAGGCCGCTGGCTATGGGCGGGCTATGGCTTTCGTACCGAGCTAGACTCCCACGGACTAGTGGCTCAGTGGCTCAATATTGAGGTGCTGTCGCTGCACCTGATGGACGAGCGCTTCTACCACCTAGATACCTGCTTTTGCCCCCTCGCTGGCGGCTACTTGCTCTACTACCCTGCCGCCTTTGACGCCTACTCGAACCGACTAATCGAGATGCGAGTGCCCCCCGAAAAGCGTATCGCCATTGACGAGCCCGACGCTATCAACTTCGCCTGCAACTCAGTCAACGTCGATCGCACCTTGATCATGAATAAGGCCAGCGATGAGCTCAAGGCGCGGCTGACTGATGCAGGCTTTGAGGTCGTCGAAACGCCCCTGACTGAGTTTCTCAAAGCCGGGGGAGCGGCTAAGTGCCTCACCCTACGCGTAACCGAGCCGCTACACCCCGAGCCCGTCCTCGATGGCGGTCTGCCGTCAAGGACAGTAACCATGACCGGGCACCTGCTCGACTCAGGCTTAGTTAGTCGCGCGCTAGAGTTGATTATGGAAGGAGGCGGCAGCTTCCATGTGTTGAACTTCGATCTAGGCGAGCAGCGCCAGAGCACATCATCAGCGGAGATTCGGGTTTCAGCCCCCGATCGCGAGGTGATGGACGAGATTATGGCCCAGCTGATTGATTTGGGCGCGGTGGCCCTACCCGAAGACCAGCAGGATGCCCACCTAGTTACCATTACCCAGGCCGGAGTAGCCCCCGACGACTTTTACAGCTCGACCATCTACCCGACTGAGGTGAGGGTGCTGGGCCAGTGGGTGAGGGTGCAGGGCCAGCGCATGGACGGCGTGATTGTGGTATCGGACACAGAGCCAGTAGCCACCTGCAAACTGCTGCGCGACCTGGCTGTAGATGACCAGGTTATTGTTGGCTACGACGGCATTCGCAGCGTGCGCAGCGCTAAGGACCGCAGCCGCGCCGCAGCCGCTACCGAGGAATTTAGCTTCATGGGGTCCGGCGTTTCGAGCGAGCGCCGGGTTGAGCTGATCGTGGAGCAGGTAGCGTGGGATCTGCGCCGCCTGCGCGACCAGGGCGGCAGAGTGGCGGTCGTGGCTGGCCCAGTAGTCATTCACACCGGCGGCGGCAATCACCTGTCGCGGCTGGTTCGCGAGAACTATGTGCAGGCGCTGCTAGGGGGCAACGCGATCGCTGTTCACGATATCGAGCAGGCTATGCTCGGCACCTCCCTCGGCGTTGACATGAAGCAGGGCACCTCGGTGCGGGGCGGGCATCGCCACCACCTGCGGGCAATCAACAGCATCCGTCGCTGCGGCAGCATCGCTAACGCCGTCGACCAGGGCGTAATCACGCGCGGCGTTTTCTACGAGTGCGTCAAGAACAACGTGCCCTTTTCCCTAGCTGGCTCCATTCGCGACGACGGCCCCCTGCCCGACACAGAGATGGACCTGCTCGCTGCCCAGTCCGA
This sequence comes from Nodosilinea sp., assembly GCA_049645805.1. Classification (GTDB taxonomy): domain Bacteria; phylum Cyanobacteriota; class Cyanobacteriia; order Phormidesmidales; family Phormidesmidaceae; genus Nodosilinea. Next base: position 4,164 of record JBARUP010000226.1, on the reverse strand, counting down.
CTACGCCCGACTGATCGAAGGCTGCGACCTGATTCTAATGCTCTCGACTATGCTGCACGCGATTGGCGTCGGCAACATGACTCCCGCCGGGGTGAAAATGGTCTGCGTGGATATCAACCCTGCTGTGGTCACCAAACTCGCCGATCGCGGCTCGCTGGAGTCTACCGGAGTCGTCACCGACGTGGGCCTGTTCCTCAGCCTGCTGGTGAAGCAGCTCGACCGCCTCACCCAGCGTCACGTGGTTGCCCATGTCTAGGCCCTAGCAAAAGTTCTTTCCTTCAGATGAGAAGGAACGTGGAGAAAAAAGCAAACCTAAAGCTGGCTGGGCGTATCGGGGGCGACCTCGAGGCCCAGCAGTTCTGAGCGCGTTATCAGTGGCTCGTCATCAACGAGGTCAGCAAGGCCGTCGATATCTACATTCATTTCGCTACAGGCTGACTTTAGCGCGGCCTGAAACTTGGCCGTGTCGGTGCCGTAGCCGCAGCGCTCGGTAGCCATCTCAAGACCCTCGCTGGCATTTGCCCGTGCACAATCTACCAAAATCACGCCGGTGAGAGGGGATGAACTAGCCATAGAAGAGAGTCACAACGTCTGCACTTCAAACTATAACCATTGACTACCCCCTCAAGCCGACTCACCGTGAACTTATTGGCCAAAAACAATCTGAGGGAAGAGAAATTTAAAGCCCTGATTTCCTACAGAAGATAGATGGGATTCCTCAGCCGCTGCGCTTGAATAGAGCAGAACGCAGTCACGCAAAAGGGCAATCAATATGAGCATCAATATCGGTCTATCCGAAGAGCAGCGCCAGGGCGTCGTAGAGCTTCTCAACAAAGTGCTGGCAGACGCTTACCTACTGCTAATCAAAACTAAGAAGTACCACTGGGATGTGGTTGGTCCTCAGTTCCGCAGCCTGCACGAGCTGTGGGAAGAGCATTATGAAGCGCTCACTATCAACATTGATTCTATTGCCGAGCGAGTGCGCATGCTGAACGGCTACCCTCTCGGCACCGCCGAAGGCTTTCTCAAGAATGCTTCCCTAAAAGAGCATCCCGGCGACCTGCCCTCTGCCCGTGACATGGTAAAGCGCTTAGTCAGCGACCACGAGCAGATAATTCGCAACCTGCGGGAGGCTGTCGACCAAACGGCTGAGAAGTTTCACGACGAAGGCACCTCAGACTTTCTCACTGGGCTAATGGAAGGGCACGAAGAAATGGCCTGGATGCTGCGCTCGTTTGTTGACGGCGAGTCCCTTGAGCCCACTGGCGATCGCGATAAAGAGCTAGTTGCCAAGTAGTGACCAAACCAGCCATTTGCGTGTGACTCAGCCGGTACACGTCAGGCCCATGTCGCCCGCTGCCATTCTTAGAGTTGTGAGCGACAAAGGGAGCAACAGGGTTTAGGCTCTGAAGCTCAAGGTAGCGCCCTTAGCCTTAGCCCTTTTGCCTATCCTGCTTACACCCCACCCCAAGCTCTTTTCAGAGAAAGCTTGGGGTGGGGTATTTTATTGACTGTGGGTTCTTGGTAACTTAGCTGATAAAGAAGTTCGCTAAAGGTCAGAACCAGCGTTAGATAATTTTCCTCAGCTATAGTCTCAACGCTAAATTCCGGTAAACGCAGCCCCTATTCGCCTGCTCCCCCACTCGTCCATCCACCCCTTCCCTCTCATGCCCACCGTCACTTTCCCCCTCACCTACCTCCAGCGGCTCACCACAACCGAACCCCAGCGTCTGGCCCAGCAGGCCTTTGACTACGGCCTCAATGCCACCCTGGCCGACCAAACCCTGGAGGTCGAGGTGACCGCGGAACGCCCCGACCTGCTGGCGGCAGAGGGCTTTACCCGCGCCATCAACATCTACAACGGCCTAGCTCGCACGGTGCCTGACCAGCTAGTTTCCTCAGGCCGTCGAGTCACGGTACGGCCTGAGGTGCAGCGGCTGCGGCCCCACATTGCCGCCCTAATAGTGCGGGGGGCCGACCTGCAAAACGGTGGGCTGGAGGTGCTAGTGCAGTTTCAGGAAAAAGTGACCCAGACTTTTGGTCGCCAGCGCAGAAAAATTGCAATTGGCGTCTACGACCTCGATCGCATCAGCGGCGACCTCACCTACGGCGCTGAACCACTGGACAAGCTGACCTTTGTCCCTCTTCACGGCACCGAGCCGATAACCGCTCGAGAGGTGTTGCAGCAGCACGCTGTCGGCAAAATCTACAGTCACACACTACCCAAGAACGGTCACGCTCCGGTGCTACGCGATGCTGCTGGCACAGTGCTCTCGATGCCGCCCATCATCAACGCGGCAGGGGCGGGGAAAGTCACTGACCGCACCCGCAACCTGTTTATTGATGTCACCGGCATTTTGCCCCAGCCGGTGCTAGAAACCGCGAACATTCTGGCCCACAACTTCTTAGATACCGGGGCCGAAGTACAAACCGTAGAGATTTCGACACCCCAGGGCACGGTTGTTACTCCTACCCTAACTCGCCGCTCGGTGCCGTTTTCCGCCAAGTACCTAAACGAAATTATGGGCACCGCTATTCCCAAAAGCGGCTTAGGGAACGTGCTCTCTCGCATGGATTTAGACGTCAGCGGCACCGACTTGGTGCATGTGCCCACCTACCGCGCTGATATCTTTAGTCAAGTAGACATTGCGGGCGATTTGTTAGTCGCTATCGGTATTGCCAACCTCCAGGCCGAGCCCCTGGCGGTCAAGTTTCACCTGGGGAAATCTGCGCCCCTGCGCCAAGTCATGTTTCGAGTCAGTGACCTGGCGCAGCGCATGAAGCTGACAGAGGTAAAAAGCTTTGTGCTGACTGATCCCAATAGTCTCGATCTGTTTGCCGCCCCCTACGTGCAAACCGGCAACGCCAAGAGCCGCGCCTACAGCGCTACCCGCACTACCCTACAAGCCGGGCTGCTCGATATCCTAGCCCGCAACATCAGCGCCCCTAAGCCCATCAATATCTACGAAACTGGAGAAGTGCTGCGGTTCAAAGACCAAAATATCAAAGAGAGCCAGTGCTGGGGCTTTGCTAGCCTCGATGCCCGCGCCTCGTTTGCCACAGCAAAGTCCTACATGCAAACCATGCTCAAGGCGCTGGGAGTCAGCTATGACCTAGCGGTGTGCAACGCTCCGTACTATATTACGGGGCGAGCCGCTGCGGTGCTGGTGCAGGGACAGATGGTGGGAGAGTTCGGTGAAGTTCACCCCCAGGTGCTGGAGCATTTCTCATTCCCTGAACCAGTCTGTACCGGCGAGCTGAACTGCACCGCCAGCCTGGTCGAACCCTCCCAACTCCAGCGTTAATTCCGGTACCGTCCTTCAAAGAACAGCCGCTACGCCTAGAGGTAGGGTGGCCATAATGTAAAAACCAACTACGAGAGCAAACTCACTATGCGACTACTCCACACCATGCTGCGGGTCGGCGACCTAGACCGTTCCCTTGCGTTTTACTGCGACATGCTGGGCATGCAGCTGCTGCGCAAAAAAGACTATCCCGGCGGCGAGTTTACCCTAGCCTTTGTTGGCTACGGTGAGGAGTCTGACCACACCGTGCTAGAGCTGACCTACAACTGGGACACAAGCTCCTATGACCTAGGTACGGCCTATGGCCACATTGCCCTGGGGGTAGACGATATCTACGGCACCTGCGAGCAGATCAAAGCTCAGGGTGGCCAAGTGGTGCGCGAACCCGGCCCTATGAAGCACGGCTCAACGGTGATTGCTTTTGTACAAGACCCCGATGGCTACAAGGTAGAGCTCATCCAGCTAGGTAGCTCTGAAGGACACCGCACCGCCGAGTCTGAGATGGCGGTGCACTAGGGTTCTTCTCGCCCCTCATCAAGAGAGGCTACAAAGCCGCAAGGTTTTTTGGGGGGAGCCGTCTAAAAGGCATAGTTGATAGTAGCGGTGAATTCGGTATCGGTGTCGCCGGGCTTGAACAGCACGCTGCCGTTGAGGTCTAGCACCACGCTGCGGGTTATGCCCCAGTCGAGCCCGGCGGTGATCATCGGGTCAACGGCGGAGCGACCGTCGGCATTATAGGCAACCCCAGCCCCGGCATAGGGGTAAATGGCCTGGTCGAGGGCATAGTCTACAGACAGAGGCAGCCGCAGTTCGGTATTGCTGTCGAACACCACCGACGGGCGCACCGACAGGGTAGTTC
>JBARUP010000225.1:0-3786 GCA_049645805.1 Nodosilinea sp. | reverse complement strand
GTCATATTCATATGATCTGCCCCCAGCAGATTGAAACCGCGATCGCCTACGGTGTTACTACCATGATTGTCGGCGGTGTTGGTCCTGCTACCGGCACCAACGCCACCACCTGCACCGCCGGTGCCTGTAATATCTGGCGCATGCTGCAAGCTGCCGATGCTTTTCCCGTGAACTTGGGACTTTTGGGCAAGGGCAACAGCGCTCAGCCCGAGGGCTTAGTTGAGCAGGTCAAGGCCGGGGCGATGGGCCTTAAGCTCCACGAAGACTGGGGCACCACCCCTGCCACCATTGATACCTGTTTAGGGGTCGCTGACGAGTATGACGTACAGGTAGCTATTCACACTGATACTCTCAACGAGGCGGGCTTTGTAGAAGACACCGTTGCCGCCTTCAAAAACCGGGTGATTCATACCTACCACACCGAAGGGGCGGGCGGCGGCCACGCCCCCGACATTATCAAGGTGTGCGGCGAGGCCAACGTGCTGCCTTCCTCGACCAACCCCACCCGCCCCTACACCCGCAACACCCTAGACGAGCACCTCGATATGCTGATGGTGTGTCACCATCTCAGCCCCAGCATTCCTGAAGACATCGCTTTTGCCGAGTCGCGCATTCGCCGTGAGACCATCGCCGCCGAAGACATCCTTCACGATCTTGGAGCTTTCAGCATGATCGCCTCTGACTCCCAGGCTATGGGCCGGGTGGGCGAAGTCGTGATCCGCACCTGGCAGACCGCCCACAAAATGAAGGTGCAGCGCGGCCCCCTGCCGGAAGATTCTGGGCGCAACGATAACTACCGCGTCAGGCGCTACGTGGCCAAGTACACCATCAACCCCGCCATCACCCACGGCATTGCCGACTACGTTGGCTCGATTGAGGCAGGCAAGCTGGCGGATATTTGCCTGTGGAAGCCCGCCTTTTTTGGGGTCAAGCCTGAGATTGTGATTAAGGGTGGGATGATTGCCTGGGCCCAGATGGGTGACCCCAACGCCAGCATTCCTACGCCCCAGCCGGTGCACATGCGGCCGATGTTTGGCAGCTTTGGGGGGGCGATCGCGGCAACGTCCCTAAGCTTCGTCTCCAAAGCGGCGCTGGAAGCGGGCGTTCCAGCCCAGATTGGCCTCACCAAAACTGCGGCAGCAGTGGCTAACTGCCGCAGTCTTAGCAAAGCTGATATGAAGCTCAACGCCTACCAGCCCCGCATGGAGGTCAACGCTGAAACCTACGAAGTACGCGCCGACGGCGAGCTACTAACTTGCGAACCGGCGGAGGTGCTGCCCATGGCCCAGCGGTATTTCCTGTTCTGAATAACTCACAAACAGCACTTGCATCCTAAGGACAGACAGTGGCCCACAAGCGATTGATCATTGAAATGGGAATGGGCGTCGATCAGCACGGTCAAGACCCTACCGTAGCCGCTGCCCGGGCGGTGCGCAACGCTATTGCCCACAACGCTCTACCCGGCGTCTGGGAGGTGGCAGGCCTTAGCCACCCCAGCCAGATGCTGGTAGAAGTGCAGGTAGCCGTGCCGTTTCCCGACCAGGTGCGCCAGGCTGAGGTGCTAGCGGTGCTGCCCTTTGGCCAGAAAACTCTGGTGCTAAAGGAGGGGGGCATGGTGGTAGCCGGACGCGCGATCGCAGAGCTTGACGATAAAAATGACGACATGTATATCGCGATCGCAGCCGTCACCGTTTCGATTCCTACCTCAAACGCGCCCCTCGATAGCGCATCTCCTTCTTGAGGGCATTCTGCTGAGCGAAATTGGGCATGTCTCCCTGATGGCCCATCAAGATAACTGAGTCTCCCTGGGCCAGGTAGGTAGCTCGACTGGGGTGGATTACCACCTCGCCATCGGCCCGCCGCAGCGCCACAGTGATAAAAGTGCCCTGGCCCTTTAGCTCAATGTCGCCAATGGTGCCGCCAATCAACGAAGAGCCGGCCTCAACAGCTAGCTCATGGAGCTGAATATCCAGCTCTGCCAAAAACTCGTTTAAGCCCTGGTAGCCGTCAGTCTGCGACAAAAAATCTACCGCAGACGGGTGAGATATCAGGTGAGCCATGCGCAAAGCGCTAATACTGGCGGGTAGCACTACGTGGTTGGCCCCTGCTAGCCGCAGCTTCTTTTCGGTAGAAGGCATTTCGCCTCTGGCCAAAATTATTAGGCTGGGGTGCATCTCCCGCGCCGTTAGCGTGATAAACACATTAGCGGCGTCGTCAGGTAACACTGTTGCTAGCGACTTGGCTCGGTAGATACCTACCGCTTCTAAGGCTGTTTCGTCGGTAGCATTGCCCTGGTATATCAAGTGGCCCTGCTCCTGCGCCAGTACTACTCGCGCCGGGTCGTTGTCGAGAATAATGAACGATTCGCGATCGCCTTTAAGCTTAAGAGCTATCAGCTGACCAATGCGGCCAAACCCGCAGATAATTACGTGGTTCTCTAAGCATTCAATGTCCTTAGTCATACGCTTAAGGTTAAGGGCACGATGAATCTCCCCTTCTGTAATCATCTGCACAAAGCCAGACACGGTATAGGCTACCGAGAGCGCTCCAGCGATGATGACAAAGATTGTAAACACTTTAAGCGACGGCGAACTTAGGGGCTGTACTTCGCCGTAGCCCACCCCAAAAATCGTAATTACTACCATATAGATGGCATCAAGAAAATTCCAGCCAGCCACCATATAGCCGATAACCGCCGTCGCCACCGTCAGAGAAAAAAAGACAATCCCTGTGATAATTCGCCGAAACGAGCTGTTCAGCATTTACCCTTTAGGCCACTGCCGAGGCCTCAGTATTAGAGATTTAGACCAGTTCTTAAATAAAGGCTATGGTAATTGACAGCGCGCCCTTTAAAGGGTGTGGCACATAGCAAACAACAAGATATGCGGTACACTATAATTTAAACTCATAACCACTTCGCCTAGGTTTATTCTGTTTATTCTTATGTGGCTCTCGAATCAGGCTAATACCTAAACGCCTGGGCCAAAGGTTTTAGAATCAAGGCCTCGCTCTGGCTAATTTCCTTCTACCACGACTCATTCTGCAACTATGACAGCTACCACACATCAAAACCCTCTCATGATTGGGGCTGGCCTGCCTCCCTTCAACAGCATCGAAGCGGCTCACATCGTGCCAGGCATTACTACCCTCATTGATGACCTTACCGCTGCTCTTGAAACTCTTGAGGCAGATGTATCTCCCTCTTGGCAGGGTTTAGTTGAGCCTCTTACCGACATCGAAGAACGGCTGGGCTGGAGCTGGGGTATTGTTGGCCACCTGATGGGGGTTAAGAATAGCCCGGAACTGCGAGCTGCCTACGAAGAGGTGCAGCCTGCCCTGGTGCAGTTTGCGACCTGTCTAGGGCAGAGCAAGCCCCTTTACGAAGCCTTTAAGCAGCTGCGCGCTAGCGGCCAGTGGAGCAGCTTTGCCCCAGCTCAGCAGCGCATCGTTGAGTCTTCCATTCGTGAGGCTGAGCTATCGGGAGTTGGCCTAGAGGGAGCTAAAAAAGAGCGCTTCAATGAGATCCAGCAGGCTCTAGCAGAGCTGACTACCCGCTTTGCTAACAATGTCCTTGATGCCAACAAAGCCTTCAGCCTAACTTTGACTACGCCCGACGAAATTGATGGTCTCCCCCCCAGCCTGCTAGCCCTGGGGGCTCAGCTGGCCCGCGATGCTGGCGAAGAGAGCGCTACTGCTACCGCTGGCCCCTGGCGAATTACTCTCGACTCTCCCAGTTTTGGGCCATTTATGCAGCACAGCTGCCGCCGTGACCTACGTGAACAGATC
>JBARUP010000224.1:0-3122 GCA_049645805.1 Nodosilinea sp. | reverse complement strand
AAGATTTGGTAGACAAATAGCTTGCGCAGAGCCTCGGTCCGCTGGCCCTGAGCGTTGGCCGAGGCGTGAATGTCTGATCCTATCACGACGCTACTGGCTACTAGGGCAAGCATTAAGCAGATGTTTCTAAAAATTAGGCGGGTCGGAAGACAACGCTTACGCATGAATTACCTGTATCGACAGACACCAGTTTGTTGACTACAGCCAGCATAACTCCGTCTATTTTATGGGGTTCGAGGGAGTACTCCCGGAATTTCTCTGCCGGTCGGAAAAGGTTTTACAAAACTTACGGGAGACTGAGCTGATATTCTACAACTGCTCTACCGATGCTTCTAAGCTCTTGTATTCTTAAACTGCAATTCTCGAGATACTCAATCTAAATTCATGCTAGGCCTAGCGATCCACACCTGCGGCCCCGATCTGGGCTTGGCGCTCAGTAACTCCGACGGCGAAGTGCGTTACCAGACTTGGGCACTGGGCCGCGATCTATCCACTCGACTGCACAGCCTTCTGATCGAGTTTGTCGCTCCCCACGCCTGGGCAGATTTCTCGCTTTTGGCGGTGGCTCAGGGGCCGGGGGGGTTTACGGGCACCCGCATGGGTGTGGTGACGGCTCGCACCCTAGCTCAGCAGCTGGAGATTCCGCTGTTTGGCGTCTCGACTCTGGCGGCGATCGCCCGGCGCAGCCTGGTTGCTTCATCCCAAGGCGCGACTAAAGACATCGCCGTAGAGATGCAGGCCCGGCGCGAACAGATCTACACCGCTATCTACAGGCCATCTGCTGGTGGTCTAGCGGTAATCCAGCCCGATCAAGCGCGATCGCTCGACGACTGGGAAACGGTCTTCAAAGACTATCCTCACCCGCTGACGCGAGTCACCGCGACGGATGACCTAGCCGAAACCGTGGTGCAGGTGCTGGAGCTAGCCTACGGGCGCTGGCAGAGGGGCGATCGCCCCCTCTGGTCTACGGTGATGCCCTACTACGGCCAGCACCCGGTCGACCGCTAGAGCCTTGGTAGTGCTTCACGCAGCGGCTTGGTCTTGGGTTTCAATACACTGTTAACGCCGTCGCTTCTACTGAGCTGCGCGATCAGGGCATTCGCTGGCTAGCCCTCTCCTTTGAGGTGATGGGCATGATTCAGAGCGGTCAGCACGGGGCTGAGCGCATCGCTGAGCTAGTCAAATCGATGAAGTCGTACAGCTATATGGATCAAGGGGCGCAGCAGGTGGTCGATCTGCACACTGGGCTCGAAGATACCCTGCGGCTGTTTGCCTTTAAGCTCAAGCAGGGCGTCAAAGTCGAGCGCCACTACGACGCCACGCTGCCAAAGCTGATGGCCCACGGCAGCGAGCTAAACCAGGTGTGGATGAATTTGATCGACAATGCGATCGATGCTATGGGCGACAAGGGCACTCTCACCCTGCGCACCTGCCACTTCAAAAGCAATGCCAGGATTGAAATTACCGACACCGGGTCAGGAATTTTGCCAGAGGTGCGATCGCGCATTTTTGAGCCGTTTTTTACCACCAAAGCGGTGGGCAAAGGCTCGGGTCTGGGCCTCGAAACCGTGCGGCGCATTGTGGAAAATCGCCACCACGGCACGATTTCTGTGGAGTCTGAGCCGGGTTGCACGTCCTTTGCGGTGTGTTTGCCGCTGGAGAAAGCAGAAACTGCCTAGCTTTCACAGGGAAATGAGCTTTCGCTGCTCACCGCAGAATGAGCTACGTACCGCACTTACCCAACAGGCTATGGCAAGATAACCGTGGAGATTTATGGCAAATTGGTGACTTAACGTGTCGAGTTCTAAAACTTTACTGATTACCGGCGCATCTACGGGCATCGGTGCCGCCACCGCCCGGCAGGCGGCAGCGCAAAATTTTAACCTCGTCTTGGCCGCCCGCTCTACTGAGACGCTAGATAAACTGGCGAAAGAACTAGACACCGACAACGTTCGGACTTTTGCGTGTGATGTGACTGATTATGCGGCTCAAGAAAAGCTGGTAGCCAATGCCGTAGAGGCGTTTGGCAGCCTAGATGCGGTGTTTGCTAATGCTGGCTGTGGTGGTGAGCCGGGTGGCTTTTCGGGAGCCCCGGTTGAGTCTTGGCAGCGCATTGTCAATACCAATATTTTGGGCGTTGCTTACACGCTGCGGGCTAGCCTGGCAGAACTCAAGAAAACTAAGGGTCACGTCATCATTACTGGCTCGATCGCAGGGCGTAAAGTGCTGAAGGGTTCTATGTATTCAGTCTCGAAATGGGCTGTCTCAGCGATCGGCTATAACCTGCGAGAGGAGATGCGGGGTACGGGGGTGCGTGTCACGCTGATTGAGCCTGGCATGGTGGACACCCCGTTTTTTGATGACCCAAAGCCCGATGCGCTGCGCCCCGATGATGTGGCCCGGACGGTTCTCTTTGCGCTATCGCAACCGCCTAATGTTGATATTGGCGAACTTGTAGTTTTGCCCACACCGCCCGCTGAGTAGTAATTAATGAAGCCTGGCTTTTTCTCTTGTTGGTTTGGAGAGTACCTGAACTGTGAAGTGTTAGCGGAAGAAGGACAACTTTATCTGCTAATGAACACGCTTCTATTACGCCAGCGTGAAAGAGGAAAAGCCTTGCAGAGAAACCAGTTCAATATTGATGCTTAAGTCTTCTTTATCTTGGCAATCACCTTACATTTACAGTTCGCAGAAGAAATAAGTAGTAGACGCCGGAAGCGATTACTGTGAACACAAAAAGGCTATATGCCAAACCCACGTAGCTCTGTGATGCAGCCAAAGCCTTCTCTGCATCAGGTAGAGTTTTAAACAGTATTGTGCCGCCCTTGCCAGTTGTATAAATCATAGCCCCTGCTAGAGCACCAGCCCAACAACCAAAAGACAGCAGACCTGATAAGCTAATTACAGCGACTCCAATATAATCAGATTTCTTCAAAGCACTTCTGGAAGACCATATTCTTCCAACGGCATTAGCCAGGATAACAAGAAATCCGGTTAGTACCGTAGTCATCAATTTTGTGACTTCGAGAATAAACTCTTCAGTTCCCATTAATATAATTTTCCCTGAACAAAATTTCTCTTAGATATCTCTTGATAAACAATCCTTATGGTGAGCAGCAGTA
>JBARUP010000223.1:0-11566 GCA_049645805.1 Nodosilinea sp. | reverse complement strand
CCTTCTTCGTGCTGAATCCAGAAAAGAACCTGCTGGCGCTCTTCAGGGGTAACTTCGCCATCGAGATAAGCGCTTAGCAGCTCGAAGCGATCGCGCTTGGTAGCATCTAAATCACAATTACCGGACGCAGCCGGGATCAGTGGTTTCTCTGGGTTAGCGCCCCGGAGGAACGAAGACTGAACCTGGTTAGGCGTGTAAGGAGAGGTAGTCATACCAAAAACAACACCTGAAATAAGCGACTAAACAACGACCAAGGTAGATCTGGAACCCAGCTGGCTCAAATTCCAATCAGAGTTTTTACTACCGGTACTGATCATAATGCCAACACTCTAAAATCGGTATGCTCTAGAGAGCATTTCTAGGCGGTAAATCATAATCCTTTGGTAGGAGTTTATGAATATCCCTAGCGCAGGTCTAGAATTGGCCGCTTCCGAGATTACGTGCAGGTGTTGGCAGAGCACCCTGCCAAAGGAATCGAGGCAGGTCTATTGGCCTAAGTAAGGCTGTAGATCGGCCTGCAAACGCTGACGAGCCCGAGCGATGCGAGACTTCACCGTACCTAGAGACACCCCGGTCATCTCGGCGATCTCTTCGTAGGAGAGCCCTTGAATCTCCCTCAGCACGATGGTAGTGCGAAATACCTCGGGCAGATCCGCAATGGCGCGATGCAGCTGGTCATAAAATTCCCGCGTCATCATGGCGTCTACAGGGCCAGGAGCGTTGGCTGGCACATCCCAGTCAATGCTGCCATCTTCTAGAGCGAGGGGAGCATCAAGGGAGAGAGTGGCTCGATTGCGCTTGCGACGACGCAGCTCGTCATAGAACAAGTTAGTAGCAATGCGGCCCAGCCAGCCCTTGAACTTAGCGGGGTCATTCAGGCGACGCATGTTGCGGTACACCCGAATCCAAACTTCTTGGGCCAAATCAGCCCGGTCAGACCAGTCGGGGGCCAGGTGGTAGAGCAGCTTATCTACGTGGCTTTGGTAGCGGCGCAGCAGTTCGGCAAACATCGTTCGCTCAGGCCGCAGCCTCTGCTGGCAAAGAACTACCAGTTCTGTGCTGGTCAACTGTTCAAGCTTGACAGCAGACTTAGGGGCACTAAGGGAAACAGGCCAGGTCGAGAACATGGATTGACTCATAGCGTTTAGTAGTAGGCCGACATCAAGTGGCCACCAGCAGGCCGCTGAGGGCTGAATGCTGGATGGCGCTGTGGCTCCAAAGTCAAGCGTGCTTGTTGTGAATCATTGTGACGAGGAGAGGCATTCTGGAAGACTAACGCTGTGCCAGACAATTCACAGGCACAGCGCTAGCGGGCACGAGCCAGGCTTGCAAGCAGGCAGATTAACCCTCGAGTCGAGGCGGTGGGGTGATATAACAGATTAGAAGTACTGCTAGGCGGGTTTTCCCTCAGGAGAGGTGGCAGAGTGGTCGAATGCGCCCGACTTGAAATCGGGTGTCCGCAAGGACCGTGGGTTCGAATCCCACCCTCTCCGTACCAACAATAAAGGCGATGCCGCCGTTAAAAGTGTCAGGACAAACCCCTCGTCACTTAGGAGACCCAGCTGCGCAACTTTCTTTCCTCGGAAATCCTGCGAAGCCTATGCTCCTGCTGTAGATGCGATCGCCACGGGTGAAACGGCAGCCTTCATGGGCCGTTCCTACGCTTGCAAACAGTTCAATGTAGCTCAACGCCAGCGGCCTGCTGAACTCACCCATCGCGGTGTTCACTACGCCCGGTTAGGCTGTCTTTCTCCGCAACGACAACGACCTCAACCCTCCTTAGCAGCCCTGCTGGCGACGGCGGGCTTTTTCGTTGCCCTGGTAAACGACGCTACAGTACGCGTTAGATCTTTCGGGGAATGTAGTGCATATAACAGATTCAACTGAGTAGATGTCGTGCACTGAGGGCTGAGACGATTGGCCTTATGGGTTTGTATCGGTCAATCGTCTATCCATTCGTGAGGAGTGTTACCGTGACCCAGCCCACCGAAAATTTGCCCCAGTCGCCCCCTAGCCCAGAGTCGGAGAACAAAATCGCGGAGTTTTTTAATTTCGCGGAGCTGCGCACCGACTTTCGCACCGAGGCTCTAGCGGGATTTACTTCCTTTGTCACGATGGCCTACATCCTGATTGTGAACCCGGCTATTTTGTCGAACGCGATATTTCTCAACGAGTCGGGCGATTTGTTTGGCGAACTAGCGGTGGCTACGGGCCTGTCGGCGGCTCTAGCGACTCTAGTTATGGCGCTTTACGCCAAGCTACCGTTTTTGCTGGCCCCGGGTATGGGCGTCAACGCCTACTTTGCTTTTACGGTAGTGCTAGGCCTAGGTATCGACTGGCGAGTTGCCCTAGCGGCGGTGTTCATTGAGGGGATTATCTTCATCCTCATGACCATCACCAACGTGCGCAGCAAAATTGTGGAGGCCATTCCCGATGCGGTGAAGCACGCGACCACGGCTGGTATTGGGCTGTTTATCGCCTACATTGCGCTCCAGGGGGCAGGCATTATTGTGCCGTCGGAGGCGACCTTTACAGCCCTGGGCGACCTGCGATCGCCCCCCACCGCCATGGCGCTGCTGGGCTTAGCGATTACGGCGGCGCTGTTTGCTCGCCGGGTGACCGGGGCGCTGCTGTGGGGCATCTTGGGAACCGCCATTTTGGCCTGGGTGCTGGGTGTGTCGCCCTGGCCTGAGGGACTGATGGCGCTGCCGCAGGCTCCTGTTGACCTGTTTGGCCAGGCCTTTGTGGGGCTAGGAGAGCTGCTGCAGACCAACATCTGGGAGATGGTGAGCATCATCTTTGTGTTTTTGTTTGTGGATTTGTTCGACACCATTGGCACCCTTACTGGCCTTGGGTCAAAAGCGGGCTATATCGATGAAGACGGCAGGTTTCCTGGGGTTGAGAAGGCATTTATGGCCGATGCCGTAGGCACTACCGCCGGGTCAATTCTCGGTACCTCGACGGTAACTACCTATATTGAGTCAGCCTCAGGAATTGCCGAAGGCGGGCGCAGCGGCTTTACGGCACTGGTGGCATCGGGGCTGTTTTTTGCGTCAATTCTGTTTATTCCATTTCTTCAGGGCATTCCAGTCTTTGCCACAGCGCCAGCGCTGATTATTGTGGGGGTGCTGATGATGTCGGGTGCCGCCAAAATCAACTGGGACGAGCCTGCCGACGCGATCGCGGGTTTTCTCACCATCATCATGATGCCCCTAGCGTTTTCCATTGCCGAGGGCTTGGCTATGGGCCTAATTGCTTATCCGGTGATCAAAGCCATTCAGGGCAAAACCAGTGAAGTTAGCATCGGCATGTGGATCTTGGCGGCTATCTTCCTGCTGCGCTATATCTTCGTCGCGGGCGGCTAGTCACTCCGTTAGTCCCTCTACAAGCGTCCCCTTCAACTTCGCTAAGGGGACGCTTTTGGGTAGCGACAGACCTCTTCAAGCAAGAGAAATGGTAGCTAGGACTCAATTAAGCTGCGAGCCTGATCTAAAATTTCAGCCGCGTTTTCTGAGTTAGTGATCCCAAACAAATGCTGCCAGAAATCAGAAAGCCTTCCCTGTAGTCGGTGCTCCGTCCTCGGGCGAGTATATTGACTGGCAATATCGACCAGCGCGTTGGCTTTGTTCTCAGAATTTTCAATTGTTTGGGCCAGTTCTAGCGCGCGCTGGAACTCACCTTGCCTAGCAAATTCGGTAGCTGCACAGCTTCTCAGCCAGTCTTCTGAAGAACCTGGTTGAATGAGGGCAACCACTTGCTCTGGCAGCCCCTCGCTACAATAGGTAGCGCCAATTTGTGGCAACATGCTTTCTCTCATGTCGGGTTGCTGAGCAATCTTTTCTGCCTCAGCGTACTGCTCGGTCTCCAGGTAGGCGTGAATCAAACTAGATCGCCCAAACTGAGGATTTCCAATCGACTGGACAAGACTGTTGGCAGTATCGACGGAGCCTGCTTTGGCGTAGGCAACAGCAATGGATCTATAAGCATTCTGACGTTCAGGAACATGGTCTATCGTATCGGCCAGCGCTTTGGCCCGATCGAACTCTCCTAGTTCGGCGTATCCTCCTGCAAGTAAAGCGCGCGTAGCCATGATTTCGCTGTTGCTTAACGTTTCAGGCAGGTTTTCGGCCTGTTCTAGCATTTCTACAGCTTTACTCCTCTCGCCTAGCCGATTGTATAACTGCGCTACGTCAACCCATCTGTAGATTACCTCGGTTGGATAAGCCTTTGAGAGTTCGATTTTAGGCGCGATCGCCTCCACTAGTGAGCGCGCCTCCTGTGATCGTTCTAATTTAGCTAGAAGGTTAGCGACAGAAAGAGCGTGGCTAATATCATCTAGGGTGGCGTCAGATGAAGGGTCAGTGACTTCATTTTGGCTGGAGACTAGCTCACTTTGAGCTAAGACAAACGTAGCGAGTTCAGGCTGCCCCGACTCAACTAGCTGAAAAGCCATTGCTGTAAAGATTCTGTCAGGAGACCAGGGGATGCTGTCTGAGCCTGCGTCAGCATTTTGAGCGATGAACTTTTTGTGGGCTGCGATCGCTTCAGTGATTACCTCTTTAGCTTTCCGCTGTTGCCCCATCTTCGCGTAGTCTTCGGCCACCTCCGCTAGCATTAGCGGCTTAAACAGGTCTTCGATGTGGCTGGCAACTTGCAAAGCAACCTCTAAATACCCGGCTTCGCTGTACTCAGCTGCCCGGTTGAGAAAGGACTCTGTGGGCGATGTAGCACTGCTGTAGCAGTCTCCTTTTGTTTGTTCAACCGCTACTTTAGATGCTCGCTCCAGCAAGTCTTCTCCTTGTGCCCGCTCGCCTGCCGCCTGATACGCAGCGCCTATTTTCAGCCAGACATTCGACTCGAAACAGTCTCCACCTTTATAGGTCTTAGCCGCTTCTAACAGTTCAATCGCTGCCTCAGGCTGCTGAGCCTGAGCATAGGCAAACGCCAGATCGGCCAGCTGATTGGCTTTAGCCAAATCTATCGACTGAGCTTGGGCGGGCGTACAGAGGCTGAGAAGGGCGATCGCGCTCAAGCTACCACCGATTCTGCTGGCCTGCGCGCAAAAGGAGATACTTGACATTGCAAATCACCTAAGAGATCAACAGCACTACTCGCCACTGGTTTTTTGCACCCGAGCCTGCCCGGCTTATTTAAGCTATACGAGCAGCACTATCGTTCAACATTGCCGATGTGACAGTTGCCTGAGGTTTAACAACTGTTGGCGTGGTTCAAAACCGCCTGTTTTGGCTAACACTCGCCAAAAATTAGACCATCCTTGATGGCTTAGACTGCTGAGTTCTGCTGACTTTACTTCAGCGCGTCAAAGGTGTCGCCTAGGGCAGCGGTAAGGGTCTGTCGAGTTTGGGCATGGGCCTGCTGCTCAGCCTCCAGCCGCTGAGTTAGGTCTTGAAGGCTCTGCACGAGGCCGTCTAGGTGCTGCTGTAGGCCCTGAAGCGAATTGACCTCAGTCAGGTCGCTAGCTTCTGTCGCTGGAGCGCCTGCCAGACGCCGCTGAAGCGATTCTAGCTGTCCCTGAAATTCGGCGGTTTCTTCGCGACGCTGACGAGCCTCGGTTTCGTAAAGACGACGCCAGTTAGCGGCGCTGTTGTAGGCCTGATCGCGATCTTTCTGGGTATCGACGAGCTGCCGCTGGAGGGTGCGCACCTCCATAATCCACTGGGTGAGGTCTTGGGACATGGCAATCTATCCGCAGTAGGGCCAAAACGGGGCCGAGCCACCCCCTCTAATACAGCAGGCGGGTGAGAATGCCCGGCGTCGGCAGCACAATCATAACCAACAGTGTCAAGGCCAGCAGCCCCAAGAAGTCGCGGCGATCGTCTAGCTCGCTGACATCGTTAAGGGCAGGCTGATCTGCTGATGGAATAAAGAACAGCAGAATGGCCCAAATCATCAGCTCGGAATGTACAAACGCTAGGCCAAACACCAGCAGCCGGGTGACCTGTCCTACTATGCTGCCTATCCGCTGGCCGTACATGGCGTGGACGATGTGGCCCCCGTCGAGCTGACCTACGGGCATTAGGTTGAGGGCCGTTACTACCAGGCCCAGGCAGCCTGCGATCGCGATTGGATGCAGATGAATAGCCTGATCCGCCGCCACGGCTGTTCCCAGCACCAGCTTGGAGAGCAGCGTCAGCATCAGCGATGCCTTGGGGTCGAGGGCCTCAAAGTTCAGCAGGCTAGAACCGTCTTCGGGTATCGGCACTACGGTTGACTGGCTCAGACCCCACAGCAGCAGCGGCACCGCTACTACCAATCCCGACAGCGGCCCGGCGACGCCGACATCAAACAGGGCGCGGCGGTTAGGTACTGGCGACTTCATTTGAATGAAGGCTCCCAAGGTGCCGAGAAAGAACGGCACCGGGATGAAGTAGGGCAGCGTGACCCGCATGCCGTAGCGGCGGGCCGCTAGATAGTGGCCCATCTCATGGCAGCCCAGAATAAACAGCAGGCCCAAGGCGTAGGGCAGCCCTTGCAAAATCAGGGCTGGCGCGCCCTGGAGCTGGGTCTCGGTGACTCCGGCCAGATAAGTGCCTACCGCCGTAGTGGTGAATAGGGTTGCCAGCAGCAAACCCAGGGCCAGGGCCGGACGAGCTAGCTTTTTAGCGCGATCGCGCCCCTCAGTTTGGGGGTTGGGCACCAGCGCAAACACCGGCTTACCCTGCAACCCTTCCTGAAAGAGAACAAGAAAGCGATCGCCAAAGTGGCGGCGAATGTTGTCGCGCACGGTATCGTAGGCCAGGGTGGGCGCAGCCCGCAGCTGCCCTCGACAAATCATGGCCTGGGGGCGATATTCAATATTTTGTAGGTAATATACTGACCACGGAAAGCAGCCCTGAAGCGTGGCTTCTTCGTCTCTGTCGATAGGGCGTAGGGCAGGTTTGGGAGATGCGGCGATCGCCTGCCTAGCATCAGCAGCCTCAGCCTCTGTCTTAGCCTCAGCCTTAGCGGCCTGGGGTACCGAAATACGCCCCTTTTGAATAAGCGCCCAATAGAGCATCGGACAGGCCACAAAAAGCCCAAGCAGCAGGGCCGTAGGTGCGGGATCTTCGGTGCCGTTAGCCACAACCCAGCCGGTCAAAATAAACGCTGGCAGCATCATTACCAGCCACAGCAGCCACACAGGAGTACGGGTGATGCGGCTAACGCTGCGCTGAAGCAGCACATAGGTCAGCAGACCAAGAATAAAAAGCCAGAAAAACACCATCAAGTAGCCAGTGGAGTGCAATGATTAAAGCCCAAGCAGCAGGGGCGACATTCAGGTAGTATAAGCGTTTCAAAGGTGTTTCTCACCCCTTACTCTGCACCTATGACAGCAGCTTCAGACCCGGTCCCGTCGCCTAGCCCGAAGACTCCGCGCCGGGTGTTCGACACCGTGTATGCATTTACTCCCAACCGCGACACCCAGGGTGCTACCGCCTACTTTATTGTAAACAACACCCCCCTTGGGCAACCGGCCAATCTGCTGATTGATGCCCCCGCTTGGGAAGAGAATCGCGAGTGGTTAATAGCCCAAGGCGGCGTGCAGCGCCTCTTTGTGACCCATCGGGGCGGCCTTGGGCGGGCAGCGGCTATTCACAAAGCGTTGAACTGCGAAGTGGTGATTCAAGAACAGGAGGCCTATCTACTGCCCGATACTCCTACAACTACCTTTCACCAAGACTTTAAATTTAATTCCGAGCTGGAAGCCTTCTGGACCCCTGGCCACTCGCCAGGATCGGCCTGTCTCTACTACAGCGCCTACGGGGGGATATTGTTCACGGGTCGGCACCTGCTGCCCAGCCGTAAGGGCGAACCAGAGCCGCTGCGTCTGGCCAAAACCTTTCACTGGCCCCGCCAGCTTGACCAGGTAGAGCGGCTAAAAACTCGCTTTTCTGTTGATACATTAGCTTATCTGTGCCCCGGAGCCAGCACGGGTTTTCTAAGAGGGCAGCGCACCATCGATCGCGCCTACGAACGTCTTCAGCAGATCGATATTGAAGCGTTCCGAGAGACACAACCTCTGCTTTAGCTAGAGCGGTTTTGCCCAACGGTCTTTTAATCACGTCGGCAGGTTTTACCGCTCTTTTACCTCTGAGCCATCATTCTGTGGCACTCTGAGAGATGGCTACGCAACTGCCGCCAACCCGATTTCCACACCTTGGCAACCATTGAGCAAAGGCTATGCAAACGCTTCCCAACCCTGTTTCTCAGACTTCTGTTGCCCTAGATCCCTTCGACACCACGATTCATCGACGCAAGACTCGTCCAGTACCCGTGGGCAGCGTCACGATTGGCGGTAACCACCCGGTAGTGGTGCAGTCGATGATCAACGAAGACACCCTCGATATTCAAGGCTCTGTCGCGGCGATTCGACGTCTGCACGAAATTGGCTGCGAAATTGTGCGCGTCACAGTGCCCAGCATGGCCCACGCCAAAGCTCTAGCCGACATTCGCAGAATTTTAGAAGACACTTACCAGCCCGTGCCCCTGGTCGCTGATGTGCACCACAACGGCATGAAAATTGCTCTAGAAGTTGCTAAGCACGTCGATAAGGTGCGCATCAACCCCGGCCTCTACGTGTTTGAAAAACCCCAGGCCAATCGCACCGACTACTCCAGTACCGAATTTGAAGACATCGGCACCAAAATTCGCGAAACCCTAGAGCCCCTGGTGGTCTCCCTACGCGACCAGGGCAAATCCCTGCGTATTGGGGTCAACCACGGCTCCCTGGCGGAGCGGATGTTGTTTACCTACGGCGATACCCCCGAGGGCATGGTGGAGTCA
Organism: Nodosilinea sp.; assembly: GCA_049645805.1. Taxonomy (GTDB): domain Bacteria; phylum Cyanobacteriota; class Cyanobacteriia; order Phormidesmidales; family Phormidesmidaceae; genus Nodosilinea. The sequence goes on along the minus strand of JBARUP010000223.1, from coordinate 2,782 downwards.
GCCTTAGAATTTATTCGCATCTGCGAATCGCTAGACTTTCGTAACCTGGTGATTTCCCTCAAGGCCTCTCGGGTGCCGGTTATGGTCGCCGCCTACCGGCTGATGGCTCACCGAATGGACGAGCTAGGCATGGACTACCCCCTGCACCTGGGGGTCACCGAAGCTGGCGACGGGGAGTATGGCCGCATCAAGTCTACCGCCGGGATTGCCACCCTGCTGGCCCAGGGCATTGGCGATACCCTTCGCGTGTCGCTGACCGAAGCACCTGAGAAAGAAATTCCGGTCTGCTACAGCATTTTGCAGGCGCTAGGGCTGCGTAAAACCATGGTGGAATACGTGGCCTGCCCCTCCTGCGGTCGCACCCTGTTTAATCTTGAAGACGTGCTGCATGAGGTGCGCGAGGCTACCAAGCACCTCACCGGGCTGGATATTGCGGTGATGGGCTGCATCGTCAACGGCCCCGGCGAAATGGCTGACGCCGACTATGGCTACGTGGGCAAAACCCCTGGCTATATTTCGCTGTACCGGGGCCGCGATGAGATTAAAAAGGTGCCGGAAGACCAGGGCGTGGCGGAGCTGATTAACCTGATTAAATCCGACGATCGCTGGGTGGAGCCTGAGGAAGGTAAGTAAGGGAGTGGGATTGTCAAAATCACTAATCCCCCACCCTAGCTGAGGTAGCTATCACCATTGCGATGGTTTGCATGGATGCAGTTGGTCATCAGCCCAGGTTAGGGGATTGTTTTTGACGTAGTGGCGTATGTGCTGGAGCGATCGCTCGTTTCGAATGATGTGGTCGTAATAGTTGCGCTGCTAAACCGGTGTGCCCGCCGCATCGCGCCGGGTATTGATGCGTGTGGTTGTGGCCGCTTTGAATCCGGCGATGAATGAGGCCAGCGATCGCGGCCTCATCGCTGGTACCAGACGATGGGGCCATTACGCCAGGATGACGAGGGCAAACAACCGTTTGCCCCTACAGGGGTCTGCCGTAGGGGCAAACGGTTGTTTGTCCCCTCAGGGTCTCCCACCTGTGGCAAAAAATTGTTTGCTTGCCACAGCAGCGATTAATCACCTGTGGTTGGGTGGCTCGTTGGCAGAATCCAACAGTCTCTATACTGTGTTGGCACATAACAGTCTTGTCCTCAAAGAGATAACACAGTGTCTACCATCTTGCCTCAAATAGAACATGCGAACTATTATGGGCCTAGATACAATAGTTCATGTGTTCTATTCGAGGACTACGATTATGACTGACCAAAAAACGAATCAGCCCACTATATGTAATCAAGTGCGCGAGCGACTGAAAGACGCGCTTGCAGAGAAACAGGGTGCGATGCAGAAGCTAAATGAAATAGAGCAAAGGATTCGAGAGATAGAAAACAGTCAGTAATAATGACGCCTCCTTAATCCTTAAATTATTGAACACCAAAGCCTCTATATCAAAAAAGTATAGAGGCTTTTAATGGCTCTTCCGGGTCCAGGGTGATAAGCCCAGCTAATGCCTAGATGCAGCAAGGCTTTCAGCGAATGCAGGAAAAGCAGAATGTATCAAAAAATACATTTTTAACCACGGATTCGGAAGAGCCCTCTTAATGCATTAGAATCTTTTATTCCGGATATTGATTGAACGGTAAGTATAGGTGGATGGTATATAAGCGCGATTATTATGTCTTTACCAGAGCTATTAAACAGACGAGTCGCTATCAAAAAAGAAATAACTCAACTTAGTAGAGATACCAGCAGAGTAAGTAAGCTTCTGGCAGAGCTTTCTCGATTGGAAAAAAGCATTTACAAACTTGAGGGTAAATAATATATAGCGGTTCTCATTCGGATGAGGTACAGATCAATCGACCAATTCCATAAACCGCAAGACTTCTCTCTGTTGGGGTGTACCTCATACGTTCAGGAACCGCTATATAATCGCAACTCAAGATCTACTATTTTTTAGACATTTAAATCTACGAGATAAGGAAGTAATAATTTCTGTTTTTAGGTGAGACGACTTATATTTAATTTTAAGTAATCTATGTAAGTATTTAGGTCATTCTTGTATTTTTCGCCAATCCTGCTAAAGGATAAATCTTCCTTCATATGGTCAAAGAAAACAGCATAAAAATCAACAAATGAAGATTTTTCGAGAACTTCTGAGTCGGACAAAGAAAAAGTGAAGTCCATTTCATCAATGAACTCGTAACTGTTCGATTTATAAGAAAAGTATAAGAAATCCATGCAGCCTTCCAACTCTGTACATAGATCATCAAGTCTACTTGCATCTTCCTTCATTATTCTTTTTAGATCAGGGAATCCTCTGAGCACTTTTTCAGTGTATGCTTTTACTCTTATCTTTTTTGCTTTGAGCCAAGCGAGCGATTGTTCTTTTTGATCACATTCTTCAGTATCGAGATGAACTTCTAATAACTGAATCCCGGAATTGATTTCCTCAAGCTTTGCATTCACTAAAGCTTTTTCTTGAGAAAGTCTTTCTAGCTCTTTTTCTGCCCACAAATTACGTTCTGACTTTATAGATTCCAATAATTCTTGAAGTGAAAAATCGTCATCATCAGAAGCAAATTTTATCCATTTTCCAAGTTCAATAAAGATATTATCACTAAGCTTATTCGGTTCGCTTACTCCCGGAAGTAGGACGGGAATGATCTTAAAGCCTTCCTCAATATTTCGTTTTTCGAAGACTTGAATTTCTTTCTTTTGATATCTTCCTATTCCGTTAGGTCCCAAGAAAACAACGGCAGCCTGAGAATTCTGGATAGCCTTTTTAAGCTCC
>JBARUP010000222.1:0-10919 GCA_049645805.1 Nodosilinea sp. | reverse complement strand
TTAGTTCGCCAATGCACTCTGGAATAGTCGTGATTTGATTGCTAGAGAGCCAAAGTGTCGTCAGATTTTTTAGTTCGCCAATGCACTCTGGAATGATCGTGATTTGATTGCTTTCGAAATAAAGTTCCGTCAAATTGGTGAGCGCTCCGATGCACTCTGGAATTACCATGATTTGATTGCTATGAAGCCAGAGTTCCGTCAGGTTGATGAGTTGTCCGACGCACTCCGGGATTGCTGTGATTTGATTGCTAGAGAGATCAAGTACCGTCAGATTGGTGAGCTGGCTAACGCAGTTAGGAATAGCGATCAGATCAATCGAGGTAGCCCAAAGCTTTTTGAGGTCTTCAAGCTGAGTTATCCACCCCGGCAGCTCTCCTAAGGGGTTGCCGCTGAGGTTGAGTTCCCTAAGATTTTGGAGGGCAGCGATTTCTTTGGGCAGCTCAGCTAGGCTGTTGGTTAATAGCTGAGGAGTAGGTCTTCCATCTTGCCATTTCCATCTTTCTACTTTCCCTAAAATCAGGCTCTCAAGCTGGGTGAGCTTGCCAATCTCCGGCGGCAGCTCCGTCAGCCCTTGGCCCGCCAGATCTAGCTCCGTCCAGCCCTCTGCCGCCGCCTGGTCAATCAGCGCTAGCAGCTCATCTTGCGTCATCGTTGTGCCTCTCTCCACCTCGGCCCATCCTAGCCAATTCGCAGGTCAGCGTCTTTAGACCCCGCTGGCTGAGCGAAGCCAGCACCCAAAACCACCCTGCCGAATCAAGGCATGTTAGGTAGGGGCAAACGGTGTTTGCCCAGCCCAGCCGAGGGGTAGCCAGGGCAGGTTCAGCCTCACACCTGCGTTCAACAATTCCTCTTTGTTCCAGCTCGAACGCGCTTTGTAGCGCCGCTGAGCCTCTTTGTACAGGGTCACAGCGTCTCTGCACACCCGCTGAGCCTCTATGACTACGTTAAAACCGCCGCCAAACAGCAGCCCGGCTTGAAGGCACTGGCCGAGCAACTGGGCGAGCGGTTCAAAGCCATTGGCCAGTCTAGACGGCGCAACCAGGCCACGAACAAAGTCACCCTGTAATCTAGGCGGCAGCGGCGATCGCACTGCTGCCGACCCGCATCCTTCAATCAGTCACCAGCTTAGCGTTGTTGACGTAGCCCGCCGCATCCAGTTCAATCACTAGCCATTCGCTGAACTGGGTGTAGCCCCGGCAGTGCTGCCACTGCTTAAAATTTGTTTGGGCCAGCAGCCCGCCCACCACCACAAACGGAAAGCTGGTCACCAATACCCCTGCAACAACCAGGACAATTAGCAGGCGGCGGCGTTTTTTGGGTTTTGGCGTTTGGACAGGCAGCATCGTCAGGCGAAGCGAAGGTCGTAGGTCTATCGAGACATACTACCCACAGCCTGCCGAAAGGTAGCGATCGCGCCCGCCCTCAGTGAGGTCTTTGCCCCACACCTGTCCTAGGCGATCGGCCTAGGGCTAGCTCAATTATGCAGTTAAATAGGGATGGCTCTAAATGCCCGCCGTGGCTCCACTGTTTATTCTCTACGAGGCCCTGTGTCAGACGCGAAACCCTCCCGTTCTCTCGCCAACATTGCGGGCATTGTGGCCGTAGCCACCCTTATCAGCAAGTTTGTGGGGCTGTTTCGTCAGCAGGCGATCGGTGCGGCCTTTGCGGTGGGACCAGTGGCCGACGCCTACAGCTTTGCCTACATCATTCCCGGCTTTTTGCTGATTTTGCTGGGGGGCATCAACGGGCCGTTTCACAGCGCCATTGTTAGCGTGGTGGCGCGGCAGGAGCGCAAAAACACCGCCGCCCTGATTGAGGCGGTCAACACCCTGGTGGGGCTGATCTTAATTGGGGTATCGGTGCTGCTGGTTTTGCTGGCGGGACCCATTATCGACACCATTGCGCCAGGTCTGGCTCTTGGGGATGCGGTAGCGAGAGATATTGCAGTGCTACAGCTGCGGATTATGTCGCCTATGGCGCTGCTAGCGGGGCTAATCGGCATTGGCTTTGGGGCGCTAAACGCCGATAGCCAGTTTTGGCTGCCGTCGATTAGCCCAATTTTTTCCAGCGGTGCCGTGCTGGTGGGGCTGGGGCTGCTGTACGCCGCGATCGGCGGCGATATCGCCAGTCCAGAGTTCTTCCTGGTGGGCGGTGCCGTGCTTGCCGCCAGCACGCTGAGCGGTGCGGTATTGCAGTGGCTAGCTCAGCTTCCGGCACTTTGGAAGTCTGGGCTGGGGCGACCGCGTCTGCGGTTTGACTGGTCGGTGCCGGGGGTCCGCGAAGTGATGCGGGTGCTAATGCCTGCCACCCTGTCGTCGGGCATGCTGCAAATTAACCTGTTTACCGACCTATTCTTTGCCTCGTTTATTCCAGGGACGGCGGCAGCGCTGAGCTACGCCAATTTGCTGGTGCAAACACCGCTGGGCATTATCTCAAACGTGATTTTGGTGCCGTTTCTGCCGCTGTTTGCGCGGCTAGCGGCCCCTGAAAACTGGCCCGAACTCAAAGCCCGGATTCGCCAGAGCCTGATGTTTACCGCGCTGACCATGCTGCCTCTAGGGGCAATGTTTGTGGTGCTGGCTCTACCCATCGTGCGGGTGATCTACGAGCGAGGGGCCTTTGACCAGGAAGCCTCGAATCTGGTGACCTCGGTGCTGATGGTCTACGGCATGGGTATGTTTGTGTACCTGGCCCGCGACGTGCTGGTGCGAGTCTTCTATGCCCTCGGCGATGGGCAGACGCCCTTTCGCATTAGCCTGATCAACATTGTGCTGAACGGGGTGCTGGATTTTTTCTTTATTCGCTGGCTGGGGTCACCGGGTCTGGTGCTGGCAACGGTGGGGGTGAATGTGTTTTCGACCCTGGCGCTGACGGTAATTTTGCACCGACGGCTGCGGGGGCTGCCGCTAAAGGAGTGGGGAAGCGCGATCGCCCTTCTGACCCTGCTTAGCCTAGCTGCTGGCACCGCAGCCTTTGCTGCGCTTCAGAGTTTAGAAACCTGGCTCGGCACCGAGGGACTTGGCGTGCTGCTGGTGCAGCTAGTGATTCCGGGCGGGCTAGGCCTGCTGATCTTCGCTGCTGGAGCATTCCTGCTGCCCATTCCTGAAACGAAGCAGCTGGCCGCGCGAATTCGAGAGCGGGTGAGGCGTTAGAGAGTAGGCGGGTAGGTAACTGGGAGCTACCGCATAATAGTAGTGAGCACGTAACGGCAGAATGCAGACGATGGCCGACCCAGTTACCCTTGACGACATTTACGCCCTATTCCAGACCTCCCAGGCCGAGGCCGACCGCCGTGCTGAGTCAGACCGCCGCGCCGCTGAAGCCGACCGTCGCGCCGCTGAGTTTGACCTTCAGCTCGCTCAATCTAAAAGCAAACCGGCAATACGGTCACGATTGCTAATGACGCAGCCTTTCGGCCAGCAGCCTGGTAAATCAGTCCCTGGAGAAATTTTATGGTGTCGGCCCCATCGGTTGATCGAGAGGCAGTTTTAGCCGAGATTCGCGCCGGGCTGCGGCAGGGGCAGCAGGCTCTAGCCGACTGGGCCGGGGGACAGCTGGCGGTGTCGGCGGTGCCGGGGTCGGGCAAGTCTACGGGCATGGCGGCGGCGGCGGCGATCGCCATTGCCCGCCACCAGCTGCACCTAAACCGGCAGCTAGTGCTGGTTACCTTCACGCGATCGGCGGCGGCCAACCTCAAGGCCAAAGTGCGCGGCCATCTCAAGGTTCTGGGGCTACCTCAGACCAGCTTCACGGTTTCCACCCTGCACGGGCTGGCCCTCACCATTGCCACCCGCAACCCCGAACTGTCTAATTTGAATCTGGAGACCTTCACCCTGGTTTCGCCCGCCCAAAACAACCGCCTGCTGAGAACCTGCGTTGAGCAGTGGATCATCACCAACCCCGATCTCTACCACCGCCTGGTTGAAGGGCGACAGTTCGATGGCGAAGAAACCGAGCAGCTGCGGCGGCAGTCGGCACTGCGCACCGAGGTGCTGCCCAGCCTGGCCCACACCGTCGTTCGCGAAGCCAAAAGCTCGGGGCTGACGCCCGCCGACCTGCTAGAGCTGGCCGAGAACGTCAGCCACACGCTGCCGACGGATGTAGAAAACTACGACGTGCTCACTATCGCCGCCGGTTTGTACGATCGCTACCAGGCCTTGCTCTCGCAGCGGGGGTGGATCGACTACGACGACATGATTTTGGGTGCTCTGCGCACGCTGGAGGATCCTGACAGTCGTCGGTTTTGGCAGAGCCGCACCTTTGCCGTGTTTGAAGACGAGGCTCAGGATTCTTCACCGCTGCAAACCCGCCTGCTCACCATACTGGCTGGGGATCCTGAGAATCCTGATGGCGAACCAAATCTGGTGCGGGTAGGCGATCCCAACCAGGCCATTAACTCCACGTTTACCCCAGCAGACCCGGTCTTTTTTAACCAGTTTTGCGACGACTGTCGCCAGCTCAACCGTCTCGTAACGATGGACCAGGCCGGGCGCAGCAGCGGAGTGATCATGGCTGCGGCCAACCGAATGCTGACCTGGGTCAACCAGGCGCGGGTAGCCGGGCCTGAAACCCCCTTTCGCCAGCAGGCGATCGCCCCGGTGCCCCCCTACGACCCCCAGCCGGAGGCTAATCCGGAACCACTGGGGGCCGGGGTCGAGATTCTTTTGCCGCCCACCACCGTAGACTCGGTCAAGCTCATCGCTCAGCGAGTGCGAGATCTCTACACCGAAGACCCCAACACCAGCTTTGCTATTTTGGTGCGGGAGGGTCGTCAGGGCCAGTTTGTAGGCAATCTGCTGCGCGACCCCGGCCAGGTTGATGGTATCAACCTGGCAGCGATGGGGCTAAAGCTTTATGACGTGGGTGAACAAGACCGCCAGACCAAGGTGCCCGCCGAGATGCTGACGCTGCTGAAGTTCATCGAGCGGCCCCACTCGCCCGATATGCTCAAGGAGGCGCTGCGGGTGCTGGTCGATCGCCAGCGAGTACCCACCCAAGACCTGAACACCCTGGCTCGGGCACCGGAACAATTTCTCTACCCCGGCCCGCTCGATGCCCCGCCCGATACTGAGGCGGCGCGGCTGGCGCGGCGATACTGTACGGGGCTGCTGCGATCGCGCCTTGAACTCCCTCCCTACAGCCTGTTTTCGTTCACTGGCCTCACCCTGGGCTACAACCAGAGCGAGCTAGCCACCGCAGACAAGCTAGCCGCCCGCGTCAGCCAGCAAACCCGCAGCGAGAACACGCTGGGGGCAGCGATCGCGGTGCTGCAAGACATCGTTGGCTCCGAGCGCTTCACCGCTGTCGATACCGAAGACACCGACTCGCTCTACACTCGCCCCGGACAGCTGACGCTGATCACGATGCACAAGGCCAAAGGGCTCGACTGGGACGCGGTATTTTTGCCTTTCCTGCACGACAAAACGATCCCAGGCTCCCTGTGGGTGCCACCCCAGGGAGAGTTTCTAGGCGACTTTACTCTGGCCGAGGTAGCTCGCGCCCAGATTCGCACCGACGCCCACGCCGACATCAATCAGCGGCGTGGCGATCTTCCCGACATTATCACTGCCTGGGAGCAGGCCAAACACCTCAAAGCCGCCGAAGAGTATCGCCTGCTCTACGTTGCCATGACCCGCGCCAAGCGCCTGCTGTGGATGGCCGCCGCTCAGCAGGCCCCCTTTACCTGGAGCAAGCCCGACGTGGTACAAAGAGCTAACCCTTGCCCGGTAGTGCCTGTGCTGCGGGAGTGGCTAAAATCTCTGCCCTAAAATCCCTGCCTTAGTCAATACGCTCGATCTGCCAGAGAATTTGGTTGCCTTCTCGCCGCACCCGCGATACAGACCAGTTGCGCCAGGCCCAAAATTCGCCTCGGCTGGTAACGGCGCTAGCGTTCACATCCATTAGATCGGCCAGTTCTGAACTGGTAATTAAATAGCCCTGCTTGGCAACTTCGTCAGCGATTTGCAGAGTTTCGAGCACGTTGCGGAGATTATCAACCCTAACCTCGCGGGGTAGGGAATCAAAGTTTTCAATAATTGGAGAAGTTCCAGAGTCTGCCATAACGCATAATGCCGTCCAAAGCTAAAATCAAGCTAAATTCTACCTTTAGACCTCCAGGTTAAGGGCGCTAAAGGTCATGAATTGCCTACGCTTTGCATCAGGAATGCTTATGGTGATGGACTAGGCAGTTCAGGCGCGAGCGCTAAATCGTGCCTGAACTAACCCTTCATCTGTGTACAAGAGTCATTCTGCCGCTACGCTTTGCTAGCAGAGACACGGCGGCCTTCTTGTTTGATCAGGAAAAAGCCTGCCGCAAGCCAGAAAATAAGCAGTCCCCCCGTAATTGCTAGGGTGGTCAATAGACCTAGACGACTAATTAGCGCCGGGGCTGCTGCCGTAAACAGACCACCCCCCACAATGGGTTCAAAGAACAGCTGCTTGTAGGCAAACCCTTCAAAGGCTCCGGTGCTGTTGTCGGGGTCAACCATGCGCAGCAGCAAAATGCCTGTGGCGGTAACGCCCATTGACTGCCCCAGGTCGCTAAGGCCCTTTTCAAACCAGTGGTCAGGAAAGACGCGCGGTGCCCACCACAGAAACATCAGCACGTTCCACAGAATGCCGACAACGCTGAGCACCAGGAATATACCCAGGTTACCGCCGATGACGCGCAGAGAGATCGTGGCGATCGCAGAGATAACCACGACATCTAGCGCCATTCCAGCAATGTTTTGCACTAGTGGTCGAATAACCAGCGTTCCTAGCCCCAGGCGATTGAGCGCCAGCTGGACGATGATGCCGCCAATCAGCGCTAGGGGAAACAGGGGCACGTACTCGAATAGCGCAAAGCCGCCTTCGCCACCCCAGGTGACTGACTCTACCCACTGTAGAGCAGTCAGAATCAGCCAGCCCACCGCGATCGACAGCCCCACAATGGCAAAGTTGATCGACAGTGGATCGACTAATAGATTGCGCAGCAGCTGCGCCCGCCTTTGGCGTATCTCAGGCGTTTCCGCCACCACATTAAGGTCGGGAATCTCGTTTGGCTCAGCTACGCTGTGGCTAACAGCGCTCACGTGTCCCTTGCGACGACCCCAGTCGGCGAGGGCGGTGCCGCAAACAATACCCGCCACAATACCCACTGTAGCCAGACCAATGGCCAGATCCGCACCTTCAGCAAAGTCTAGTTCAGCTAGGGTATCAGCCATGCCCCCGGCGGTGCCGTGTCCACCCTCGAAGCCGATTTCAATCAGGGCAGCGGAGATCGGGTTTGCGCCAAAAACCGGAATTAAGATGATCAGCGTAGCCAAAATGCCAAAGACATACTGTCCCCAGGCCAGAGTCTGACCAAACACCACCTGGGGTGCCGCCCGACGCCAAATCTCACCCGGCGGCGGAATAGTTTCGCCTAAAAACAGGGCCGCGAACACAATGTTAATGAACACACCCGGCGACTGGCTCCACACCTCGCGGATGTCTTCAGCGAATAAGCCCCCCGACAGCAGCGAGTCGGGGCCAGAAATTGCGGTTGCAATCAAACCCAGGGCCTCTGGACCCAGCAGCAGCGCCAGCACCCCTGCCACAACAGAGGCAGGCAGGTACAGCCGCTGAAACCACTGAACTTGATGCTTGAGATAGCGCCCTACCAGCAGCATCAGCGCCAGCAAGACCATAGCAAACAGGACCGTCTTTAAACTAAACACAGCTTTCCTCTCAATAGACACCAGGGTTGGCAGAACTTTGACCCCGGCTACTGCTATCAATCCATTGACTCAAATAACTTGCAGTAACTCTGAGCACATGCACTAAATTATCTATAGGGAGAATAATTTTGAGATACCAAGTCTAGGCCGAATCGGGTTTACGCCTCGATCGGTTTTAATTTTCCCCACCGTTTTAAACCTAAGGTATGCCTATGGCCAGCAAAGATCAAATCAAACAGCACCTTGCTCTCACCAGCAAAATCAACTTCAAAGGCGTTACCCCCGCTAAGAGCGAAGATCCTCGCAAGGTGCGGATCATGCAGCACGTGAAGAAAAGTTTGGGCTAGAAGGTCAGGGGTATTCCCACCGCCCTGCCTGTGGGTTACCTAAGGCCTACAGGTAGGCACTCGGATTCACCGGGTTGCCGTTCTGGCGCACTTCAAAGTGCAGGTGAGGGCCGGTAGAAAAGCCGGTAGAGCCGACAGCCGCGATCGCCTGCCCCTGAGTTACCGTCTGCCCTTCGCTCACGAACACTCGGCTGGCGTGGGCATAGAGGGTACTCAGCCCGCCGCCGTGATCAATGATTACTGCCTGACCGTAGCCCCCGTACCAGCCCGAAAAAATTACCCGACCTGAGTCGGCAGCGCGAATAGTGCTGCCGTAGCTAGCCGAGAAATCTACGCCAGAGTGGAAGCGGCTGTAGCCCAGAATAGGGTGTACTCGGTTGCCAAAGCCGCTCGAAATATTGGCATTGGCGGGGAACACAAACCGTCCGGTACCGCGAACTACTCCGGTGCTAGCCGCAATTTTTTGGCGAATCAGTCCGGCAATGTTTTCCGAGTCGCGGGCTAGCTGAGATTCAGCGGCTTCTAGAGCACCACGCTGATCTCTGAGGCGATTGATCAGCTCCTTTTCTTCACTCGCCTCGGCCTCGTACTGCTGCTTTTGAGAGAGCAGCTGCTGCTTTAGCAGAGCAACCTGATTGCGCTTTTCCTCAACAGCTGCCTTCTGCTGCTGAATGGCTTCGGCTTTGGTCTTGAGGTCGGCTAGCACCTGGCGATCGGCAGCGTAGACTCGCTTGAGCTGATACTGGCGATCGAGAAATTCATTAAAATTTTTGCTCTGTAGCAGCACCGCCCAGCCCTGGCTGCCCTGCTGCCGCTGCAAGTACTGAAGCCTGGCCACGGTGCCGCTGCGGACGTTTTCGTAATCGGCTTCGGCCTGCTGAAGCTGGGCGACAAGGTTCTTTAGCTCTTGCTCGGTTTGGCTCAGGCGGTACTCGGTTTCGCTAATTTGATTAGCGGTATAGACAATGCTATTCTCCAAACCCTCTAGGTTAGATTCGGAGGTTGACTGGCGGTTTTGCAGCTCGCTCTGCTGCTGCTGAAGCTGGTTGCGCTCTTGGTCAAGGGTTTTTTGCTTGTTTTGCAGATCCTGAATTGACTGGGCTACCAACTCAGGGGAAGCCGCCAGCGCTTTAGATACTGCCGTTAACCCAAGCCAACTCACCATCACTAGGGCTAGCATTAAGCTTAGCCAACGTCCCCAGACAGCCGACTGCCTGGGCGGTACAGAAAAAAACTGATGGGAACGCAGCATGGTCACAGGCAGTACCTGAAAGTTGGGAATTGGACTCTAGCCTTTGAACGTGAGCGCGATTTTGGAACGGATGGCTAAGCCAATCGCAACTACCCCAAAGGCAAAAATGGCTGCACCAGCCAGCCGATTTAACCACTTCAGCCGAGGCGGTGTCAGCCTTTGGCCAAAAACCGTTACACCCCAGCTCAGGCACAGCCACCAGAGGGCCGACCCGAGAAACACCCCCACAATTAGGGCTAACGAGGCTCCCCATGACTGACTGCTGCCCACCAGACCCAGTCCGGCAAAAATCGCAATGAAAGAAAGGATAGTCGTGGGGTTCGTCAACGTCAACAGTACGGCAGAAACATAGGCTCCCCACAGCCCTTGACTAGATACCCCGGCGGCCTCGGTGGCCGGGTTGGCCCGCAGCGTGGTAAAGCCTAGATAACAGAGAGACAAGCCGCCCACTAGCTGCATGGCCTGGGCATGGCTGACCAGCAAATCGGCAACGGCGGTGAGGCCGAACCCGGCGACACAGCCGTACAGTCCGTCGGCGGTGGCTGCGCCTAACCCCGTCACCAGCCCCATCCGCTGGCCCTAGGTAAGCGACCTGCGAATGCAGAGCAGCCCAATGGGGCCGACTGGGGCCGCGATCGCCAGCCCTAGCCCCATACCTTTCAGCAATGTCCAACCCACCATAGTTCCTCCTTAAACCTTTCGCAAATGGTCCAGCGATGACAAAGTGCTTTGCTCTTGGCGTCATTATCCTGGCTCTGCATAAGTGGGAAAACCCAATCAAATATAAGACTGTGTAGGTTGCGGTTGAGGAACGAAACCCAACGCCCGCATGGGTTACGCTACCGCTAACCCATCCTACATTTGGATTAGCCCAGCTACTTAGGGGCAAACGGTTGTTTGCCTAATCCCGTTTAAATCCCGTTTATAGGGAGCCTGATTTTCTGCCAAGATCTTTCACAGGGCGATCGCCGTTCGCCCCTACCTGACTGCTGGCTTTTTCTGCACAGGTACTACCCATCTCAATTCATTGCCATCTACTCCTTTAGGCCCAGAAAATATGGCACCTTAGGGTATGGCGCTTTTCACTGTGTTGGGAGATTACAATGGTTTCTACTATTCGCGGCTTTTTGCAGCCCGTTGCCGACTTTTTTGCCGGGTTTGGCACCCCGGAACCGATTGTGCACTGGGGCCACCCAGCCATGATGGGCATTGTGGTGTTTGTGATGGGCAGCTTTACCGCCTACATGGGCTGGAAGGGCCGCATTGGTGACGCTGACGCCGCCAAGAAAGCCGAGAATCGCCACACCCACAAGCGTCTGGCCCTGTGGATGTTTACGTTCATCAGCCTGGGCTACACTGGCGGGGTGCTGTCGCTGGTCATGCAGCAGGAAGATATCTTGCAAAGCCCTCACTTTTGGACTGGTAGTCTGGTAATTGCGCTGCTGGCCACCAACGGGGCGATTTCGTTTACGAAGTTTGGCGGCGGCAAAGATTCTCTGCGTACAGCCCACGCCTATCTGGGCAGTTTTGCCCTAGCGGTGATGTTTGTGCACGCCTTTTTGGGCCTGCGACTGGGCCTGTCGATTTAGACGAGTATTGATTCACCAAAAGCCCTGGAAG
>JBARUP010000221.1:0-2274 GCA_049645805.1 Nodosilinea sp. | reverse complement strand
GCTCTAGAGCCTCTAGGGGATCGTATAAACGGTCTTCTACCTTGGCCTGAGCTTCGCGCAGGCGCTTCGATACTTTAGCCATAGTGATTCTCCTTGGGGTCAAACAAAGCAGTGCCTCTTCCCCATATCGTGAACTATTAAACGTTGATAGCAGCTAGTCCAAGCCAGCATGAACCTAGTCGCCAATCGTAACACCCATATTGCGAGCTGTACCCTCGACGATATTCATCGCGGCCTGGATATCGTTGGCGTTAAGGTCGGGCATTTTAGTTTCGGCAATTTCCTGAAGCTGGGTCCGGGTGATAGAACCCACCTTCTTCGTACGCGGTTCGCCCGAGCCGCGCTCAATACCTGCCGCCTTTTTGATCAGTACCGAGGCAGGGGGAGTCTTCAGAATGAAGGTAAAGCTGCGGTCTTCAAAAACCGAGATCTCTACCGGTACGACTAGGCCTACTTTTTCTTGAGTACGGGCGTTGTACTCTTTGCAAAACGCCATGATATTGACCCCGTGCTGACCCAGAGCTGGGCCAATCGGGGGGGCTGGATTTGCCTTCCCGGCAGGAATCGCTAGCTTAATTAGCGCAACAACTTTCTTGGCCATTAATTAACTCTCTTTTTCCACTTGGTTGAATTCCAGTTCCACTGGAGTGTCACGTCCAAAAATAGACAGCAGCGCCTTGAGCTTGCTACGCTCGGGGCTAACTTCCACTACCTCACCCTCAAAGTCCTTGAAGGGCCCCGAAAGTACGGTGATTTTGTCTCCAGAGGCCATGTCGACCTTGACCACAGGCTTCTGCTCTTCGGCACGCTTGAAGATACGCTTCACCTCACTCATGCCGAGGGGCATAGGCTTGACGTGGCCACGACCGCGACCGTAAGCCCGGCGCTGTTCGGCTCCCACAAAGTTGATCACATGGGGGGTATTTTTAACCACTGACCAGACTTCGTCATCCATGAACATGCGGATCAGAACGTAGCCAGGAAAGACTTTTTCATCTATATTTTGGCGAGTCCCGTCTTTGCGTAACTTGATTGCCGGAGTTTGAGGAATTTCAACCTGAAAAATGCGGTTGACCACGTCTAACGTATTGACGCGCTGCTCAAGGTTGAGCTTGACGCGTTTTTCGCAACCGGACGCAACCTGAACAGCATACCATCGAGCTTTACGCTGGTAGTAGCGGACTGCTTCAGACTCATTCCCCTCTGCGGCAGGCTCGGTGCTCTCTAACAATTCATTTTCTGAATCATGGTCAAGGGGAGCGTCGTTGTCGTTAAAGTCTTCAAGCGCCATTAGAATACTTGCCCCGAAATCCACCCAAATAGTCTATCTACCAAATAAATTAGCGTTGCAGAAAGGCTAACCATAAGAATGACAGCGGCCGATTCGCTGATAAGCTGCTGTCGACTGGGCCAAACCACCTTACCCAGTTCTTCTTTGGTGCCCTGCAAGAAGGCTCCTAGGCTAAAGCCCTGCTCGGCTTGGGCACTTGGGGCCTTACCTTTAGACTCTATAGCGGCATCTTTCTTAACCACTGGCTTGGCTCCTGTTGGCGCTTGTCTGAACGAACTGCTGAGAGAAATGACTGTCTAAAAGAATTAACTGGTATCGTTGACCTAGGTAACCAGGCTGAAGAAGCACAGTCAAAAACTCAAACTCAGTAGCTAAACCCCTGACCTTGTAACAAGTGTAAGGCAGAGACAAAATCCATTGATCTGGTCTGTCTTGGAGATAAAACACCAGCCGCTTTGGAAGTTGTCTCTGCCACACCTCAGCGCGCCCTGGAGGACTCGAACCCCCGACATCGGGTTTTGGAGACCCGCGTTCTACCAACTGAACTAAGGACGCATGAAGCCAGTTGCCTAGCACCGAAACTCGGCTATAACCAATTCTAGTTGATTGGGCGGTCAAAACGCTGCTTCAGGCGGGTGGCCTTACCTACGCGATCGCGTAGGTAGTAGAGCTTAGCTCGACGAGCCTTACCACGGCGCATCACAGTGATACTGGCTACCTTAGGAGCATGAAGCAAAAACACTCGCTCGACGCCTATCCCTTGAAAAATTTTTCGCACTGTGATGGAGCGATTAATGCCGCCATTGCGCATAGCAATGACAGTGCCCTCGTAGGGCTGAACCCGCTCTTTACCACCTTCTTGAATCCGTACGCCAACACGAATTGTGTCGCCAACGTAGATAGTTGGCAGGTCTGTCTTTAGCTGCTCCGCCTCGATCGAGCGGATGATTTCCTCTGCGTTCATAGGGCCTGCAAATGTGCAC
>JBARUP010000220.1:0-5866 GCA_049645805.1 Nodosilinea sp. | reverse complement strand
CCGACTGTCCAACAATTGCCGTTCGAGGCAGCTCTAGCAGCAGGCAGGCCGCTTCGTTTGCTTCAGCACAAACTCCCTCGTCATTGGCAACGAGCATAGCATCGGGAGCTGCCTCAAACAGCGCTCTCCAGAGCTGAGCCGGGGGCGCTTCATCAATGTTGACTCGCGATCGGTTCTCCAAGGGAGGCTCTATATCAGGGGAGGAAAGTGGTTTTACGGACAAAGCTGTGACAATTTAGAGAACTCATGTCGTAGGAACCTTCTATCTGGTTCACACTGGATCCTATCAGGAAATAATGATTCTGGGAGCCTCCTGTGGACCCTAGGGCACCATCGTAATTGCTGAATTATTATCATGCCCCGGTAGTTAGAGTTGCTAACCTTTGCCGAGCTATATAGTTAGGCCAATGGTTAGACCAACAATTTGTTTGATTGATCGATGACATTGCTCGACTGGTAACCTACTCTTGAAGCTGTGCCTAACATTATATGAAGCGAGAATCCGCTAGCCTGCAAGACGACTTGCCCTTCGGCCTTTTCTAGTCGCGCTGGTACAGCTGACGGTAATCACTTTGCCGGTAATCTGTTTACCATTGGATGGTCACCCATTCGAAAGTTGTAGGAATGGCGTTATCCCACCTTGCCCGCCCGTTCTAACCTCAGTGTCGTCCGTACTGACTTCTTTGAGGGTTATAAAGGGTTCTGCCTACTGCTGCTACTGTGCCTCAACGTTGCGATACTTTCGCCTTCGCGCTTATATTGCTCTCAAGCTTACGCTCCATCGTCTGCGGCGGGCGTCCACAACCTGGCCCCGACTTTACGACTGGCTCCTAGCAGCCGGACTAACTCTGGCGCTGGGTATAGTGACTATTCCCCTAGGGCTGCGGAGTCATTTCTTATTGCTGGCTGTTGCTGATGTGAGCTGGGGCAGCGGGCTGCGGCTGGCGGCGCGGGTGCTGCTAGTGCCAGCGCTGCTTGAAGAAGGGTTTTGGCGAGTGCTGCTGCTGCCTCATCCAACCGAAATTATGAGCGATCGCAAGCGCTGGCGTCTGGGTCTGCCCGTTCTAGGCTTGTTTGTGGTCATGCATCCGCTTAATGCCATGACCCTCTACCCAGCAGCCTTTGCTACCTTTACCAACCCGATGTTTCTGCTATCGGCGGCGCTGCTGGGCCTGATCTGCACCATCGTCTACTGGAAGTCTGGCTCGTGGTGGCTAGTAACGACCATGCACTGGCTGGTAGTCATGGTGTGGCTGCTGTTTTTAGGTGGCTACAGCGCCCTGCGGCTGGGCTAATCTGGAGGACAGCGTTGCCTAGGGCTGCTGAATGAAGATTGATTTGCGGCTGAGGGCCTTAGCTAAACGCTATAGGGAAATAGTAGGAGCGCAGGCAGCAAATAGAACATTAGGGAATCTAGATCAGGGCAAGCCTGTCTCTATAATGAGCTTAACGACTTGGGTACAGCCCACACTAGGGTAAGGGCACGAGCCGCCATCAGCCCCACTAGAGCGAGCCAGAGCAGGTGAGCGCTACCTAAGAATTGGGCCACTAGGGCAAGCGGCAAAAAGCCTGCCCCAGCCGCTAGCACCGTGGCGTTTCGCAGCACTTTGCCTGCGGTAAGACCAAGAAAGTAGCCGTCGAGCATGTAGGCGATCGCCCCTAGCCCCAGCACCGGCACTAGCCAGCCGACGTAGAGTTCTACCGTACCAATCACCTCCTCGTGACTAGTGAGAACGCCAAACAGCCGCTGCGGAAACAGCACAAAAGACAGAGCGAAGACTAGCCCTAGCGCCACGCTGGTGCCGCCCCCCACCTTGAGCAGACGGCGGAGGTGGGTGCGATCGCCGCTGCCGCAGTACCGCCCGGCAAAGCTCTCGGTAGCAAAGGCAATACCATCGATAAAGTAGGCAGAGAGCGTGACGACCTGGAGCAGCAGCGTGTTGGCCGCCAGGGTCTGGGTGCCCAGGGCCGAGCTGAAGTTGGTAAACAGCGCAAAGCTCAGCACCAGAGCAAACGTGCGCACTAAGATGTCGCGGTTCAGCACAAACAGCTCTCTGATCGCCTTCAGGTTCCATCCCTGGGGCAGCACCGCCCCGAGTTTTTTAAAGCCGCCTTCTCTGGCCAGCAATCCCAACCCGACCAGCAGCGTCATGTACTGACTCAGCGCCGTACCCATACCGGCCCCGGCGCTAGCCCAGCCGAGCTGGTTGATGAAGATGTAGTTGAATACCACGTTGCTGCCGTTGCCCACCATTGACAGCGCAATCACTCGACGGCCTTTTTCGCGACCCAAAAACCAGCCCATTAGCACCAGGTTGAGCAGCACTGCCGGGGCATCCCAAATACGGGCGTTGTAGAAGGCGATACCTGCTGCTCGCACGTCGGGTTCGGCGCTGAGCAGAGCAAACCCCAGCTCGCGAATCGGGGCCTGAAGCAGCAGAATGATGAGGCCAAAGACTAGGGCAATCGCGCCATTACGCAGCAGAATCAGCCACAGCCCCTCACCATCGCCGCGCCCTAGCGCCTGGGCGGTAGTGCCCGTGGTGCCCATGCGTAAAAAGCCAAAGCTCCAGTACACCACGTTAAAAATTACCGTGGCCAGGGCTACCCCGCCTAGGTAGCGGATGTCGTCGAGGTGGCCTAAAAAAGCGGTATCGACCAGACCCGCTAGGGGCACCATCAGGTTTGAGATAATGTTGGCCGCCGCCAGCTTTAAAAAGCTGGGCAGAAAGGCTGAGGAATCAGCTACAGCCGGAGAGGAGTTTGGGGCATTGTGTCTGGGCACTATGTCTCGTCAGAAAGAAATTCCGTCTCTTGAAGCAGTCGCTCTAAGGTTTTGGAGGGGAACGCTGTGTCTTTGTTGTTGCCCACCATGTCAAAAAAGAAATCTTGAATCAGCGCAATGATACTGCGCCATTGGGCGACGCCAGTTACGTAGCAATTATCAAGATCTAGGTCCTTACCAGCGCGTCTTTGCTCAATGCTGTCGAGCACCACGACGGCAGCAACGCTATCGAACCGCGATCGATTCGGCCAAATCCTCAGGGCTGAGGTGGTCGTTGAGCACTTCGCCATCCTTAAACCAGACAATGCGCTGGCTGGCGCGGGCCACATCGGGCTCGTGAGTAACCATAACAACGGTAATACCGGCGGCGTGGAGATCGGCGAAGATGCCCAGCACGTCTTCGGTGGTGTGGGTATCGAGCGCGCCGGTCGGCTCATCGGCCAGCAGCAGCAGCGGGTTGTTGACGATCGCCCGCGCGATCGCCACCCGCTGCTGCTGCCCTCCCGAGAGCTGGGTGGGCTTGTTGTTGACGCGATCGCCCAGTCCCACCCGCTCCAGCGCTTCGATGGCCCGCTGATGGCGCACGTCGCTGCGCACCCCGGCGTAGATCATCGGTAGCTCCACATTTTCTCGCGCCGTGAGCTGGGGCAGCAGGTGAAACTGCTGAAATACAAAGCCAATTTTTTGGTTGCGAATGGTGGCTAGAATATCGTCCTCAAGGGTGGCAACGTTTTGGTTGTCGAAGTAGTATTCACCGGCAGTGGGGCGATCGAGGCAGCCGATCATGTTCATGGCGGTCGATTTTCCCGATCCCGACGGCCCCATAATGGCGCAGTATTCGCCAGGGTCAATAGACAAGTTCACGTCCCACAGCGCCCGCACCTCGGTGTTGCCCGAGCCGTAGACCTTTTGCAGCTGGCGAAACTCGATCAGGGGGGTGGGCATAGAGAAGATGAGGATGGAGAGACGAAGAAGCAGATGACCTAAGCCCAGCGTAGCGTAAGCGCCAGCGCACGCTACGGCAGGAGCGAGACGGAGGGTTGCGAACCCGTGCTTTGTCCGTGACGCCCTAGCGCAGGCCAGACTGAACCCGCCACAGGCTGGCGTAGATGCCGTTTATCTCCAGCAGTTCCTCATGGCGACCCTGCTCGACAATTTCGCCGTGGGCCATTACGTAGATGCGGTGGCAGTGGCGAATGGTAGAAAGCCGGTGGGCGATCGCCAGCGTTGTTCTGCCCTGGGTAATCACCGCCAGCGATCGCTGGATTGCCGCTTCTGTCTCGTTATCCACCGCTGAAGTGGCCTCATCTAGCACCAGAATCGGCGGGTCTTTGAGAATGGCGCGGGCGATCGCTAGCCGCTGCCGCTGTCCTCCAGAAAGCTTTTGGCCCCGCTCGCCCACAATGGTGTCGTAACCCTGGGGCAGCTGAGTAATAAATTCGTGAGCCTCGGCTAGCTTAGCGGCGTGGAGAATTTCATCGGGCGTAGCGTCAAAGGTGCCGTAGGCAATGTTTTCGGCGACCGTGCCCGAAAACAAAAATACGTCCTGACTGACCAGGCCAATACAGCGGCGCAGATCCTGGGGCAGCAGATCTTGAATCTCCCGATCATCTACTAAAATTCGGCCCTGCTGGGGTTCGTAAAAGCGCAGCAGCAGCTTGACTAGGGTGCTTTTGCCCGAGCCAGTGGCACCTACTACGCCAACGCTCTGCCCAGCAGGAATGTGTAGCGACAGATCTTTAAGCACGGGCTGGCGGTTAGCGTAGGCAAAGTTAACCTGCTCAAAACGCACCTCGCCATTAACCCGCTCTACCGGCAGCGGATTGCGCCCCGGAGTTAGCTCAATCGGCGTCTCCAGTACGCCCATCACCCGCTGCACCGAGGCCATCGCTCGCTGGTACTCGTCTACAATTTCGCTGAGATGGGTAAAGGGCCACAGCAGGCGCTGCACAATAAACACCATAAAGCCGTAGGTGCCCGCTGACAGGTTGCCGTCTACCACGGCCATACCGCCCAAAAACAGCATGGCCGTAAAGCCCACCAAAATCACAATCCGAATTAGAGGCACAAAGGCGGCGCTAAGGGCGATCGCGCGGCGGTTGCTGCGGCGGTAGGCATCGCTGTCTTGCCAAACGCGATCGCGCTCGTAGGCCTCGGCGGTGAAGCTCTTGATTGTGGCGATGCCGGTCAGGTTGTTGGCCAGTCGCCCGCTAATCAGGCCTGCTTTGTCGCGCACATCGGCGTAGCGGGGAGCCAGCCGCTGCTGAAAGGCCACCGTTCCCCACAGCACAAAGGGAATCGGCAGCATGGCAAACCACGATACGCCCGGAGCCAGCACCAGCAGTGTAGTGCCCACCCACAGCACCGTCGTTAGAAAGCGCAGCAGACCGTGAACGCCTGTATCTAAAAACCGCTCTAGCTGGTTAATGTCGTCGTTGAGAATAGCCAGCAGGTTGCCGGTGCTGCGGTCTTCAAAATAGCTGAGATCCTGGCTTTGCAGATGGCTGTAGGTGTCGATCCGCAGGTTGTGCTGAAGATTTTGGGCCAGGTTGCGCCACAGGGTGGCGTAAACGTACTGCGTCAGCGACTCTAGGCTCCAGACTAAAAACGTCAGTGCTGACAGCACCCCAAGCTGCCCCGGCACGCTGGTAATTCCCGTACGGGCAATCAGCGAGCTTTCGCTGCTGGTGACCACGTCGATGGCGATGCCGATTAGATAGGGCGGGGCCAGATCGAAGATAGTGTTGAGAATGGAGTTGGCGATCGCGCCCCAAATCTGCGGTCGATAGCTCTGCCCGTAGTGCAACAGCCGCCTCAAAGGATGCCGCACCGACTGAAACGTGGTCATAGATACCCTGTCTGCAAAAGCTCAAGTGTAACGCTCAGAGACCGGGTACCTGCTGGTGTTGCCAGGATTTTGGCGACCAGTCAGGCACCCGGTTCCTAAGAAGAAAGAGCCTACTCGATCAGCACGGTTCTGGTGAGAATAGCCATCCAGATCTGGGCCTCGCTCGGCAACCCTGACTCGATGCCGCTGGGCGGTACGGGGATGGGCTCGCTCCAGTCGTTGGGGTCGGCGTA
>JBARUP010000219.1:0-3493 GCA_049645805.1 Nodosilinea sp. | reverse complement strand
GTAACCGACTCTAGCACCGGCATGAAGCGGGTGAAACAGCATCTCGCTAGCTGGAGCGATGGTCAAGTGCCGGCTGGGGTGCTGATCGATCACCATCGTGAACGTATTCCCATTCTTGAATACTTCCGGGTTAACGCAGCAATTCGCGAGGCTTTGAAACCTAGGGTAGACCTACCCTCTGGTGGCTACATTATCATTGAGCGCACTGAGGCGCTGACTGTTATTGACGTCAACTCTGGCTCCTTTACGCGCTCGGCTACTGCCCGCGAAACCGTACTGTGGACTAACTGCGAAGCAGCGGCGGAAATTGCTCGTCAGCTTCGTTTACGCAACATTGCCGGGGTCATCGTGGTCGACTTTATCGACATGGACTCGCGGCGTGACAAACTGCAGGTGCTAGAACACTTCAATACGGCCCTGCGTTCTGATAAGGCCCGTCCCCAGATTTCTCAGCTGTCTGAGCTAGGACTGGTGGAGCTAACGCGCAAGCGCCAGGGTCAAAACATATACGAACTTTTTGGCCGCCCCTGCCCAACCTGTGGCGGGCTAGGTCACCTGGTGCATTTACCCGGCGATTCCTCGACCGATAGCGGGCAAGACGCGCCTCGTGCACTGGCGTCCGGTGGCGGAGCCGCTCCGCAGCTCGCACCGCCCTCAGGAGATTCAGACGGTACTGACGGCCGTTCTGACTTGCAGGAGCTAGATCTAGTCAATCATCCGAGCTACCAGGACCGATCAGGGCGAGGCAATAACCGCCGCCGTCGTCGTCGCGACCCTCTGCCTACCGCTCGCAGCAACGGTAAAGAAGCGCCCGTGCCGAAGGATGCGGCACTAAGTGATGATCCAAAGGATGCTGAATCGGCGGCACCGGTGCTTGTTAGTAAACCCGAGGACGATAAATCGCCGCCGCGCGGGCGCGGCCGATCGGGGGCGCGAAGTGATTCGCAGGGCGATTCATCGCGGCAGCGCAAATCTACGGCTACGCCCCAGGTAGTAGCCGTAGAGATGACTCCCGATGAGCAACGTATTTACGCCATGATGGGGATCTCGCCTACGGTACTGTCGACCCAGGAAGTATCCGACCCACGCAACGTAGCAGTGACTGTAGTGCTGCCTGGTCAAGCTCCTCCGGCGTCGCTTTCGCTTCCTGATGGTGCTGCCAAAGAAACGCCTCAAGAAGCTGACACTTCTGATGCTTCGGTAGCTTTAGCCGAGGCGATACCTGAGGATCCTACGATCGCCAGCACAGATGTCCAGGCGTCGCCTAAGCTGTCGCCTAGTCGTACAGTGCGTACTCGATCGGCGCGTGCCAAAGCCCAGGACGAGGTCTCACCCGACGCTGCAACACCACCAGAAGCGATCGCTGGAATTGCTGAGCCAATTACTGAGGTCTCCACCGAGACTGACGCCAGCCCTAGTGAAGCGTTTGCAGAGGCCGAGCCTACCACCAGTCGCCGTCGCCGTCGCCGCCGTTCTGCTGCTGCCGAAGATGGTGACGAAGACTAGCTTTGAAGATAGTGATGCAGCACGAAGGGGGGCCAGCAGCTCGCATAGCCGGAGTTGATGAAGTGGGCCGGGGATGTCTCTTTGGTCCCGTGGTAGCGGCAGCAGTAGTGTTGCGGCCTAGCGCCTGTGACCAACTTCAGTCGCTGGGGGTGACAGACAGTAAGCGGCTCAGCCCTGCTCGCCGGGAGGGCTTGGTGATACCGATTCGTTCTCTTGCTACGGACTATGCCCTAGGCCTAGCTACGGTCTATGACATTGAGCGACTAAATATTCTTCACGCCAGTCTTCTTGCCATGACGCGGGCGCTACATCGCCTCGACTTTCCGCCAGACCTCTGCTTAATCGACGGTAATCAGCCACTCCCCAACTTGGGCCTACCCCAGCAAACGGTTGTGCAGGGCGATCGCCTGCATACCGAAATTGCCGCCGCCAGCATTTTGGCCAAGGTCTGGCGCGATCGCCTAATCGTGCGTCTGGATCGCCGCTACCCCGGTTATCATCTGGCCAGAAATAAGGGCTATGGCAGCACCGCCCACCGGCTAGCTCTGCAAGCGCTGGGGCCAACTCGTCAGCACCGGCGCTCGTTTAGGGGCTGTAGCTAGCGCAGGGCGGCCGTGGCAGTCGACATCTCGGTGAAGGTATCGGCTCGATCGAATCCCTCAATGGCAATACGCACGTAAGCAGAGAGCCACCGAAAGCGGTTAGCGGTTTCGATGGGAATGGGTACTTTGCTAAATAAAATTACCGCGAACAGTTCTCCGCTCGGCGTTAGGCCGCCGAACCCCAGCACCGACTGTACTCCGTAGCGCCGCACAAAGGTGTCCTGAGCCGGAATATAGGGACTGCCTGCCGCCGTAGGCACGTAAAACACGTTGAACGCCTTGTGGGGGGTGTCGGTAATCAGGGTTGGCACCGTTTCAATCACCTTGCTTACCTCTAGGCCGAACTGCTGAATGAGCTGCAAAATCATCGGTGCCCGTCTCACAAAATCCTGATCGAGCAGCGGAATACCTTGATGACCGGTAGACCCCTCGCGATAATTCCACTCGGGTTCATCACCAGCTGTAGCTAGCAGGGTTAGGCACTTAGTGGCCGAGGGCACATACTGCCCCTGTAAAATATTGCCGGCCGACTCCTGCACCGCTGGCGGCAAAAAGCTGTAAGGGTGAGTCTTGAAAAAGCGGACTAGGGCACAGGCAGGTTTGCCGGTGCGAGGATCCTGAAAATTTTCATATAGATAGCGCACTACTCGGTTAGCGGTTGCCTCCATGCTCTGCGATCGCTCTTCCATGTTGCGCAGCGTTACTGCACACTGACACATGTCGGCTTTAGAAAATTGCTCTAAGTCGTACATTTACTGATTCCCATAGTGGATAATCTATGGATCAATCATGAGGCTCGCATCAGGCAAAAAAATGTTCGTCAAGGAATTGTTCATCTATTCAACAACAGCGCTTTCACTACCTTGGTCAGAGCTTCACAGTATAAAATTCTGTCGCTGCTTTCTTGAATCTTCCGGGTTTTGATTTGTCGTTCGCGGTTGGTTTCGCAACTGTTTGTCGCGTCTACAGGCTGAAAGCGCTAGAAAAATTAGCTTCGCAGACTGTGTAGCAAAGGGTAAGTCAGTAACAGTCACGATCGAAAGTATCGTCTGAACTCTGGTAGTATTCAACCTCACACGCTGTTTCTTGGAATACTGCAATCGCCTCTGCAGATTCGACAGCTCCAGCTCAAACTTTAGCCCTTTAGTCAAGCGGCTCGTGCACGCTGCCGTCTGCCTGAATTCCTCAGCGGAAAAAATGATCGAATAAGTTCCCACGATTCTCTGTTATTTGCTATGCTAGAGCACCTACGCGGATGTGGCGGAATTGGTAGACGCGCTAGATTTAGGTTCTAGTGTCTTCGGACGTGAAGGTTCAAGTCCTTTCATCCGCATAGCACAAAGCCTCAGCAGTACTGCTGAGGCATTGTGCTGTATAGCCTCATC
>JBARUP010000218.1:0-6367 GCA_049645805.1 Nodosilinea sp. | reverse complement strand
CACTACCGCTGTGTTGGCATCTGCCGCCGTCTGACGTCTGCCCAGAGCGTTGGTCAGAGGCCGTTGCCCAAGTTCTGCCAGGGAGCAGACGCTTAGCTCAGGTGCTGTGGCAGCGGCAGGTGTGCCCTTTAGAAAAACTGCCGGGCTGGCTCAACCCTGTGCTCTACCAGCCCAGCGCGCCCAGCGTGCTGGGGCCAGATGTAGCGATTGCGGTTGCCCGTCTACAGCAGGCGATTGCCAGTCAGGAAAAAGTAGCGATTTGGGGTGACTTTGACGCTGATGGGGTAACCGCGACCGCCGTGCTGTGGGATGGACTAGGTGGGGTGATACCCAAGGGCGATCGCCTCACCTATTTCATTCCCAATCGGCTAAGTGAGTCCCACGGGCTGTCGCGTCGAGGCCTCGATCAGCTAGCTGACTGGGGGGCGACCCTAATGGTTACCTGCGATACCGGCAGCACCAGCGGGGCCGAAATCGCCTACGCTCACGACTGCGGCATAGAGGTGATTGTTACCGATCACCACACGCTGCCAGAGGAGGAAACAGGCGCGCTAGCCCTAATTAATCCCCGCCGCCTGCCTCCAGATCATCCCCTGGCGACGCTGTCGGGAGTGGCGGTGGCCTACAAGCTGCTGGAGGGGCTGTACGAATCCCTGGCGGGGCCATCGCTGCCCCTCGATCACGTGCTGGATCTAGTCGCGATCGGCCTGATTGCGGATTTAGTAGAGCTGCGGGGTGACTGTCGCTATCTAGCTCAGGTGGGCCTAGAGCGGCTGCAAACTCAGCTACAGCCCGATCCGCCCTATTCACGTCCGGGACTGGCAGAGCTGCTAGCGCTGTGCAAGCGCACGGGCGATCGCCCCACCGATATCTCCTTTGGGCTCGGGCCGCGCATCAACGCCGTTAGCCGGATCTACGGCGATGCCAGCTTTTGTGTCGAGCTGTTGACCAGTTCCGACCGCGATCGCTGCAAAGCCCTAGCCTCTGAAGCCGAGCTAGCCAACACTCGTCGCAAGGCGCTTCAGCGCGATCTCTACAATCAGGTGATGGAGAGGGTTGCCCAGATCGACCTAGCGACTACCCGCTGTTTGGTGCTGGCCGACGAGCAGTGGCCAGCGGGCATACTGGGTCTGGTGGCGGGTCAGGTTGCCCAGTCCTTAGGTCGACCTACCGTTCTGCTGCGCATCGACCCATCAATGGCCGACGAGGGCCCCAGGCTGGCGCGGGGCTCTGCGCGATCGGCGGCGGGGCTTGACCTATACGAGCTGTTTCGGTCTCAGGCCGAGCTGCTCACCGGCTTTGGGGGGCATCCTCTGGCGGCGGGGCTGTCTCTGCCCGTAGAGCACATCGAAGTCTTAGCAGCCGCGCTCAACCGCACGGTGCGTGAGCAGATGGGGGGAAGCGTGCCCCAGCCGACCTTGTCGATAGACCTAGCGGTGGGGGTAGGCGAGCTAGGCCAGCCTTTGTTTCGAGAGCTTAAAGGACTTGAGCCCTGCGGCATGGGCAACCCGGTTCCTAAGCTGCTGGTTCGCAACGCCTGGTTTCAGAACGTGTCTCACCGGAAGCTGCGCGATCGCCACAACAAGGTCGTAGGATTTATCAAAACCGACTTTGAGCTGTGGGACGACGATGCCCTATTAGGCTTTCCAGGCGAGTGGTGGGGCCACTACCGTGACGAGCTGCCCCAGGGCCGCTGTGACGTCGTAGCAGAGCTAGACTTCAATCGCTACAACGGCTACCACGTCAAGCTAATTGATGTTCGCCCCGTGCTGAGCGAGGCTGCTGAGGCACCGCCGCCCTCAGCACTTATCTTAGACTGGCGACAGACGGTGCCAGCGGACCCTGAAGCGGCCCTGAGGGTCGATCGAGCTCCGGTGCAGTGGAGCGATTGGCAAGACTGGCGACGGCAGGCCGACCAGACCGGCATGCCTCTGGCCCTGACCTTCGCGGCGGAGACCAATGTATCGCCAGGAGAGGTCTGGCAAGAGCTGGTGGGGGTTGCCAAGTATCTGGCCCGCACGGGACTAGCGGTAACGCGATCGCAGCTCAGCGATCGGCTGTGCCTTTCGGCCACCAGCCTGGCCCTTGGGCTGGCCGCCCTAGAGACAGCGGGGTTTGAAGCGGCGTTCCCAGATATCGATACGATCACCATTGACTATGACCCAGATGCCGCCACGCTCAATCCAGCCACGGTGCAGCGTTTTCTAGACGTGCTGAATGAGGAACAGTTTCGCCGCCGCTACTTTGCCCAGGTGCCGGTAGCCGCTCTTTCCTGATAGGGTAGGCGGTGCCCCCACTTTCCTGCGCCATGGCTACCGACTGGTTCTACCCGTTCCCCCCTTTGCTCGAAGGCACGCTGCGGTCGCGCTACAAGCGATTTTTTGCCGATATTGAGCTAGAAACCGGCGACGTTGTTACCGCTCACTGCCCCAACACTGGCCCGATGACGGGGGTTTGCCACGCGGGCGGACGGGTGCTAGTGTCCCAAAACTCTAACCCTAAACGCAAGCTGGCCTACACCTGGGAACTGGCTGAGGTTCGCGATACGGTACCCACCTGGGCCGGAGTCAACACAGCGCTGCCGAACCGGGTAGTTAAGTCGCTGCTAGAAGCGCGACAGATTCCAGAGCTAGGGAACTACGCCACCATTTGCCCTGAGGTGCGCTACGGCAGCGACAACAGAAGTCGGATTGATTTTGTGGTCGCCAATGAAGATGGTGCCTGCACCTACATCGAAGTTAAAAATACCACCTGGGCCAAGGGCACCCTGGCCCTGTTTCCGGATACGGTGACGACGCGTGGCCAAAGGCACCTAAAAGAGCTGGCGGCGCTAGTTCCTCAGGCTCAGGCGGTAATGCTGTACTTCATTAACCGGGGCGACTGCACCGACTTCGCTCCCGGTGATGAAGCTGACCCTACCTACGGGCTGCTGCTGCGGGAGGCGATGGCTAAAGGCGTTAAGGTTCTGCCCTGCCGTTTTGAGGTTACTCCAGCGGGAGTGAGGTACTTAGGCTTGGCAAGTTTAGGGCTAAGCTGACACGGGAAAATCAAGTCTAGCTTTTGACTGGCTCAGCCTATTCGACAGGCCGAACACAACTAATCGCTCCAATTAGCCGCCATAGGGCTGTCTCCAGGTAAAGCGCCCATCCGAATCCTAGCGATCCGGGTAGGTTAGCGATCGCAGCGCAAAGTGCGGTAGCGCCATCATCCGCCGCCAGCGCCAGGGTTCTTTGTAGAGACGGTAGAGCCATTCCATGTGGTTATCGCACATCCACTGGGGGGCGCGAGACTTGACCCCGGCCCAGATGTCAAAACTGCCGCCCACGCCAATCCAAATGCTGTTGGGACACAGATAGCGGTGGTCACGAATCCACAGCTCCTGCCGAGGTACGCCCATGCCCACCAGAACAACGCTGGGCTGAAGCTGCTGCAGGCGCTGCAAGAATTCCGGCTGATCGTTTGGCCCTAGGTAGCCGTGCTGGGTACCGACTAGCTTTAGCCCAGCCATCTGCCGCTGCCAGTAGATACCGGCGCGATCGGCTACACCAGGTACGCCGCCATACATAAAGACCGTTTCCTGGGTTGTCAGGCGCTTAAGTACCGCTGCGGCTAGCTCAATTCCTGGTGCCCGCTCGATTTGCTGTCCTTTGGTGCGAAAGTACAGCACCACCCCAGACCCGTCGGGGATGACCAGTTCAGCATCAAGAATAGTCTGGCGCAGAGTCGGGTTCTGGTCGGCCTGCATAGCCATTTCGGCATTCAGGGTCACGACATGGGCACCGTGACCCTGACGATAGCGGTTGACGAGCCAGCCCGCATAGTCGGCTCGTCGGTGAACGGGGAGCCCCATAACCTGCAATACTTCTGGGGTATTTGACCGACCTGCCAACACCATAGTACTTTTCTCACTACATCGTTGATATGGAAAGGCCTAGCGTCTGGATTGAAAGGTTCAGTCCGTCAGGCTATTCATCTTAGCCGCATCCCGAGAACCGCGACGAGCTAGTCCTCAGCCACAGACTGCGATTAACCATAGAGACCTTACCTCGGAATTGAGTTGCTGTGTTGCCTCAGCGTCAAAACTAAGGTTCTAGGAAGCCGCTTCTAGGGTGTCTAAAGCCAGCCGGGCGCGGGCCTGCACCACAGGGGTGTCGTCATGCTGAAACACCTGCCGCAGGGGGGTGAGGATGCGTGGTTTTTGAGCATCATCTACCAAAGCAGCTGTGAGAGACTCTAGCCCGGCTACTGCCGCGTAGCGCACGACCCATTCTGGGTCAGCTGTAGCTTCACTCAATACCTCAACCACGTCGTTTTGAGCCGCCGCTTGGCCGCTGGGAAGCAGAGCCCAGTCAATAGCGCCCAACCCTCGAGCGGCAGCACGGCGCGCGCTAAGGGCAAAATCGCCTCTAGCCGTCTCGAGCAGCACAGGCAGAGCCCGGGGGTCGCCAATTAGCGCCAGAGCACGAATGGCCCAGGCCCGAGCACCGTAGTTGTAGCCGTCGAGCTGTGCAAGCAGGGCGGGCACAGCGGCGCTGCCCAAAGATGCCAGCCCGCTTACCGCCGCTACGGCTGCGCCGGGATTGTTGTAGCCCAGCACCGTAATCAGGGTGGGAACGGCGGTGATATCCTGCGCGGCCGCCAGGTTATTGACCGCCACCACCATTGCTCCCTTAGAGTCAGCGGCCTCGATCGCCTGAATTAGCTCTGCTACTGTTGCGCCCACGTCGCCTGTTCTCCCCTTAAAGCTCACGGCTAAGCGCCGATTGCACTGGTCCAGTACTGAAAGGTCTCTTGCCCAACGCGATCGCTGCTCTCTCGGTAAATCTGCCCCAAACACCCGTAGAAGGCTTGAGCTTCATCTTCTAGCCCGAGCAGCATCAGACACCTAAGAATACGCGTAATGCGAAGGTAATTGTGGTTGTACTGGCTAACCCATACGCCCTGACGGCTTGAGTAGTGGTCTGAGGGGATGACGACTAGCGCGCCCGTGCTGCTCTCTTGACGCCTTAGTCCATAGAAATTCAGCATTACCTCAAGCGATCGCCGCAGATTTTGTTGCAGAACTTCGTTGTCCCTAAAGGCCCGAATGACTGTCTGATCGATCAGCGGCGCACTGAGGTTAAACGCGCTTCTTTCCGCGAGGGGAAACAGCCATTGAATATAGTCATGAATATTCTCCAAGGTCTCCAAATCCCACGCCCAGATCGCTTCAATGGTTCGTCCTTCTGAATCTGGCTCCCTGCCCAAATAGAAGGGCACAATTCTGCTGGCGAGGTGGTTTGCTTGACTCACGGTGGCCACTCTCACAATATCTGCTGGTCTAGACTATGACTATTGCGCTCTGGCTGGTTTCTAGGCTGGGGCTAAAGCAGCTCATCCATCAGTCCTAAGACGTGGCGCGCTTCGTCAGTTAGCTCAGCTTGAGGAAAGCCAGTCTGTCGCAGGTTCGATTCTAAAACCCCTTTTAGGGCAATCAGCTTGAGGCTGTTTTCGGCCAGAGTAGAGGCGATTGGCTCTGCTGCGGGAAGGTAGCCAATCGCGCCTAAGTCCATCATGGCCGACCGCCGCAGCTGTAGATTGGGCGCTTGCAGGCGCTCGACTAAGCGATCGCCGTAGCTGCTGTCGCCAGTCAGCTGGTAGAGCGCCCTGGCGGCGGCGTTCTGAACCTGAGCCACATCGTGCTCTAAAAAAGGAGCAATAATGTCAACGGCGTCAGTAGCGCCCAGACTGCCCAAAGCCTCCAGTACGGCGTTGTAGGGCTGCACCAGATGAGGCTTGCCGGGAACGGCTACCGCAGCAGCAGCACCGCCAGACAGCAGTGCCCGTAGGGCCGGAACTGCCCGGCGATCGCCCAGCGATTCTAGGGCTTGAGCGGCAGACTCACGCACGTAGTAGTCATCACAGCCTAGACACTGAATTAGGGCGGGCACAGCGGCGCGATCGCCCAGCTTGCCCAGCGCGCGAGCTGCGTTACGCCGCAGCGGATAGCCCCCGTCAGGGGCGCGATCGCTTTCGTCCTCCAGCGCCGCCACCAGTGCCTCAATGACGATAGGCTCGGCGATACGAAAACGACCCAACCACCAGGCTGCGTAGTAGCGCAGCCCTGTATCATCGGTCTGGCGCAGGTTGGCGATCGCCTGCTCAGCTGTCAGAGGTTCTCCCTCAATAATAAGCGGCGGCAAGTTCTGTTCCATACCCCATGCTCCAGCGGGTGCCGTCGGCCTAGTCAGCTAGGGGCTGTATGCTGACGATCTTGCCGCCCATACGGGTAATGCGCTGCATTTCTTCGTTCATGCGGCTGTAGGGCACTTTAACGAACGTGCTGCCGCTCTGACGAATAGGATAGTTGTTTTGATCGGTAGCATCG
>JBARUP010000217.1:0-2375 GCA_049645805.1 Nodosilinea sp. | reverse complement strand
ATCGGGCCGAGGCGAGCTACACCTGGGCATTTTGATCGAAACTATGCGCCGAGAGGGCTATGAGTTTCAGGTCTCCCAGCCCCAGGTGATCTACCGCGAGGTCAAAGGCCAGCCCTGCGAGCCCTATGAGCTGCTGGTGCTAGACGTGCCCGAAGACGGAGTCGGCGGCTGCATGGAGCGCATTGGCCAGCGCCGGGGTGAGCTACAGGACATGCGGATCATGGGCGACGGCCGTGCCACCCTAGAGTTTGTAATTCCGGCGCGGGGGCTAATTGGGTTCCGCGGCGAGTTCATGCGCCTGACCCGCGGCGCAGGCATTATGAACCACAGCTTCTCAGACTATCGCCCCCTCGGAGGAGACATTGAGGCCCGCCGCAACGGGGTGCTGATTGCCTTTGAGGAAGGGGTGGCTACCTTCTATGCCCTTAAGAACGCTGAAGATCGCGGCGTATTCTTCATCAGCCCTGGCGTCAAGGTTTACAAAGGCATGATTGTCGGTGAGCACAACCGCAACCAGGATCTTGAGCTCAATATCTGTAAAACTAAGCAGCTGACCAACCACCGAGCCGCCAGCGGCGACGAACTGGTACAGCTCCAAACCCCTGTAGATATGAGTTTAGAGCGTGCCCTAGAGTACATTGGCTCCGACGAGCTAGTCGAAATTACCCCCGAGTCAATTCGGCTGCGCAAGCTTTCTAAGAAGCTGGTTAAACGCTAAAGAAGCTAGGGTCCAAAACTGTAGGGTGGCTGGTCTGGGAGATCAGTCACCCTATTCACGTTTAACGACCATCGACAGAGGCGCGGTGTGAGCTAATTTGTACAGCTCTGTTTGGGTACGCTCTGCTAGCTGGGTCAGGCAATCGAATGAAACTCTCGGCACGCTTCACCAACTGGCTAGAACATCGCTGGGTCAATCCAGCCTACGTCGGCTGGGTGCTCCTAGGTCTGGCGCTGTTCTTCTTTTCGGCAGCGACGAATACTCTAGCTGGCTGGCTCTACGTCATCAGCGGAGTGATGCTGGCGCTGCTAGCGGTGGCGGCCCTGCTGCCCCCCCGCAATCTCCAGGGACTAGTCGTTACGCGATCGTCAATTCAGCCCGTCACCGCTCGCGTTCCCCTGGCGATCGAGGTGCGGGTTCAAAACCCCCAGCGACAGACCAAGGCACTTTTCCAGATTATTGACGTGCTTCCTGCTGGTTTAGGAGCGGTGCAGACAGCGGCTGTCAGCACCCTACCGCCTGGACAAACCCATACCTGGCGCTACCAGGTGCCTACCCAGCGCCGAGGCATCTACCGCTGGCCTAGAATTGACCTGCGAACGGCGGCTCCGCTGGGGCTGTTCTGGTGCCGCCGCTCGATAGAAGCACCGGCTACGGCGGTGGTATATCCCCAGGTGCTGCCTCTAAAACGCTGCCCCCTGCTAGATACTGTTGGTCCTCGCGACGGTCAGCACTGGCGCTATAACCCGGCGGCTCACGCCGATACCCAAGGGGTGACGCGATCGCTGCGGCCCTATCGCTGGGGTGACCCTACCCGACTCATCCACTGGCGCACCAGCGCTCGCTACGGCGAGCTCAGAGTGCGTGAACTAGAGACGATTACCGCCAGCCGTGAGGTCATTATTGCCCTGAACACTGCCGCTCGCTGGCGCGAAGACAGCTTCGAACAGGCGGTAGTAGCTGCAGCCTCGCTCTACACCTATGCCCTCCAGCAGGGCTTCACAGCGGCGCTGTGGCTGCCTCAACCTGAGGCTACAGGGCGGGATAATCTGCTCCGAGAAAGTAATCGCGTGATGCTCACCCTAGCCGGAGTAGAGCCAGCTCCGACAGCTCAGGGCGCGATCGCTCCGCCCCAGCAGACAACAATCTGGCTCACGGCAGGCGGAGCAGAATCGATCGCCCTGCCCAAAGGCAGTCGTCAAGTGATTTGGAACAGCGGCTCTAAGGCATCTGAACCGAGTAGTACGCTGCGTATTGACTCCAGTGAGCCTTTAGAAATAGCGCTTCAGGCTGGCTCACCAACGCTACGTCAACCTTAAGCCGCATTAAGCCGCGAAGATGAGCCAGCAAGCCTGGGGCAGCGGGGGCAAGGCAGACGCCTCAAAAAAGGCAAAAAAAAGGAGAGCCCAAAATAGCTCTCCCTACCATCAGGGTGCATCTGAATACCATATTAACTCAACTTTTGCATGAGGGGTCAGACCCCTTATTGATTTTTATCAATAATTCTAGGCAGAAATCAGGCATTGAGCTTCTTGCCAAGCAGCTGGTTACTCAGCTTCGGATCCACTCGTCCTCCACTGCGCTTCATGAGCTGGCCTACGAAAAATCCCTGGAGCTTTTTCTTGCCGCCGCGATAGGCCTCTAGCTCTTCTGGATG
>JBARUP010000216.1:0-1731 GCA_049645805.1 Nodosilinea sp. | reverse complement strand
GTTATGTCCTAATGACTCTACTACGGTTGACGGGGAGCGATCGCACCAGCACACTCATCCACTAAGCCGTTCAGCCCGAGCGGTGACTACGCAGAACTCGAAAACTTTGGCGCTGCCTGAAGGTGCTGACACACCAGCAGACAGCTAACCCCGCAAATCTAACCAGCAGATTGCGCGGCTAGGGTCGATCGTACTCTAGTCACCCCAGTTTGCACCTCGACTGCGGGTGGCTAGGGTTTTCGCGTTCTGTTTTCCTCAACCACAAAAGGAAGCAGAACCGATGTCTGACTATCTCGAACCCAATACTGGCGACGACCAGGGTACTGAGTCCCTGCCGCTGCCGCCCAGTGGAGCCAATCAAGGGCCCCGGTCCCTAAACCCCGAGCGAGTGCGCCATATGCTCTACGGCAGCCTTGCCGCGATCGAACGAACCATCAAAATCCTCCACGCCCTGGGCTACGCCGACCCCAACGACTGGAGCGACCCGATCCCTGTACCGCCGAGTGCGGCTTCTCTTGAGGGAATAGTGCGGGCGTCGGGCGGAGTTGAGATGTGGATGGTAATTCTCACTAAAACTCTGTTTATGGAGTAAGCGACTTCTGCCAAAAGGTAGGAAACCTGTAGGGTGCATTCCCGGCCCACCTAAAGACGGGCAACCTTTAGAGTCTCTGGCTGGGCCGCAACGCACCGCCCCCTTTAGCACCCTGTGCGCCGAGTCAATCAGCCGTCCGATACAGAAAGTGGCTCTATCCCAAGTCGGATTTGTGTCATGAACCGGTATCAAAGCCGACAAAGTTTCCTACTATCGAAGAGCAAGCCTTTGAACAAAGAGTCTCGATCTGAGCAACGCTGTAGCGTGTGCTGTGGCCATAGCCCAGCGTACCATCGGGGTTGCGGTGCGTTTAGAAGCACTCCGCGATCGACCTCGTTGCCGTACTTTCACACCCTACAACCATGCCTTCTCTAAATCCTCAACAAACAAAAACGCTGACGGCCTTTGTGTCTGCCCTCGGCAAGCAGGATGATGCTTTACCTGAGGGGTTGCAAAAGCAGCTCCACGCTATTGGCCAGAACCTGGACGCTCGAATTTTAGAGCTTCCCGCGATCGCAGCCAGCCTGCCGAACCTAAACCAGGCTTACCAGACCGCTCTATCTGAGACCCAGGCCGACGCAGGCGCTGCCACCCTGGTGTCTAACACCAATCAGTCTGAAAGCGAAAAACAGTACGATCGCGCCGTTGAGATACTTACCGCCGATGATCCGGTTCAGGCGGCGCAGCGCAGCCGTACCCCCCTAGGACAAATTGCTTCAAACCCCTTAAAGCGGCTCTTTGGCCGAGGCTAGGCATTGTTTGTGCGCTAGCCCCGTCGCTTGTGTCCGATAATAGACCAAACCTACCGATGGGTTGACAACTATGGCTCACCTCACCGCGCGGCGACCCCAAAACGCGGCGGGCGACATCTATGTTGATAGCTCGTGCATCGACTGTGACACCTGCCGCTGGATGGTGCCCGCTGTTTTCACTCGCGACGATGGGCAGTCGTCGGTGTTTCACCAGCCCGCAACCGAGCCCGAACGCCTAGCTGCTCTGCAGGCGGTGCTGGCCTGTCCCACGGCCTCCATTGGCACCGTGTCGCCGCCTCAGGATATGAAGGCGGCTCAGGTCAGCTTTCCCATTCCTGTCGCTGAAGACGTCTACCACTGCGGCTATCACTCCGAAAAGTCTTTTGG
>JBARUP010000215.1:0-6107 GCA_049645805.1 Nodosilinea sp. | reverse complement strand
GGCCGGAAACTCTCTGGGCCAGGCGGGGAAGAGGTTGAGCTTGGCTACTAGGGTATAGCGCTGGAGGTTCTGCGGGCTCAGCATAAGCGTAATTTGCTGAGCCTGGTAGTTGCGGTAGGCAAAGGCTAGCGATCCCCGGTAGCCTTCATCGGGACTGTCAACCACGGAGCTTAGCCACAGGCGCAGAGGCTGCACCCGCAGGCTTTCTTCCAGCACCAGCGCGTCTATGTCAGGCTCAACCTGAGGGCTGGGTATAGCGTAGCGCTGAGGGTCGAGCCAGGCGGCCAGCAGCCGCAGCTCGGGGGTCTGCTGGCCTAGGCCAAGGTCACGTTCTACAGCCTCTAGGGCCGCAGCGGGGTTGGTATCGGCCAGCAGCAGCGCGGCAGCGACGGGGCGCAGCCGGGTAATGTCAACCTCGGCCTCAGGCTGCGCCGTCCACCAGGCCAGCAGGGTGCGGATTTCATAAACGGTGCTAAAAGCAGGATGAGCGGGCGAGAGCTCAGCTAGCAGGGCGTCGTACTCAGCTAGAGTAGCCTGCGCTACAGCGGCGTAGATGGCCTCGTAGGGGGGCTCCCGCCATTGGGGGTAGGTGAGGGCCGCTGGGTTAACCAAAGCCTCTAGGGTAAACGCTGCGA
The DNA here is from genome assembly GCA_049645805.1 of Nodosilinea sp. Taxonomy (GTDB): domain Bacteria; phylum Cyanobacteriota; class Cyanobacteriia; order Phormidesmidales; family Phormidesmidaceae; genus Nodosilinea. The sequence goes on along the minus strand of JBARUP010000215.1, from coordinate 5,472 downwards.
TACTCCTTCGGAGCGGTAAGGCCAAGGCCTCCTCACTTTCCTGCCGCCGCAGCAGCTCGCCCAGTAGCCAGTAGCCGTAGTGGCTGTGGCGGGGCATAAGCTGCACGGCGCGGGCGGCATAGGGCAGCGCGATCGCAGGGTCCGTCTGGTGCAGTACCGCCAGGTTGTGGTTGAACCAGCCGTCGTTAGGGGCCGCCCGCTGGGCCTGGTGGGCGTAGTCAAGCAGAAGCGATCGCACGTTCTGCCGCGCCTCAGAATCGCCCAGTATTTGGCTGAGGCCCCACAGCGCCTCGGTCGCTACTGCCGATGCGGTTGGGTCCCACGGGCTGAGGCGGTAGGCCTTGTACCAGCGCGTATCGGCTAGGTTGAGCTGCTGGCTATAGAAGGCGCGATCGGCCAGAGCACTGTAGGCTACGGTGAGGGTAAAGGGTAGCCAGATGGTTGTTAGCAGCCCCAAACCTAGAGCTACAGCCAGACAGCCGCGCCGCCGACCGCCTGCTCCCAGGGGCGTTGCCGGAGGCAGATAGCGATCGCCCAAAGCAAGCAGCAGCACCACAAGCCCCAGCAGCGCGCCCGCGATAGGAATATTTTCGAGCTGGTAGTCAGTGAGGCTCGTGATTCCGTAGGCCAGCAGGCTGCCGCCAGTGCCCCCTAGCAGGGCTCGATCCGTCGGGTCTAGCGGCTGCCGCCACAGACGCAGCCACAGGCGACCCAAGATCACGACTCCGGTTAGGATAACCGTCAGCCCCAGCAGGCCCAGCTCTCCGGCCAGCTGTACCGGAGTATTGTGCAGCTGCTGAATGTGGTCAAGGCCCGCCCCGGCTTCAATGGGGCGATAGAGGTTTGATACCCGGCTCATTACCCCAGGGCCAACGCCCAGCAGGGGGCGATCGCGCAGAATGCTGCCGCCCAACTTCAGCATAAACCAGCGATCGAGGGTGGGGCTGTCGGTACCCCCCGCGCTTAGCCAGATGCGAATACGGGGGTTGCTGGCCAAAATTAATGCTAAAGGCACAGCCCCGCCCAGGCCAGCTAGTCCCCAGCGCCAGCGGTGGGCAGGCCTAGTGAGGCTCATGCGGCATACCCAGGTCGTCCCCAGCCACACCACCGATCCTAGGGCTGCCCCCCTCGACCCACTAACGTACAGGGCTACCAGCATTAGCCCGGCAGCCACAGCCCAAGCACCCCGGAGCCAGCCCTGGGCCGCTACCGCTGCCGCTACGACTAAAGGCAGCATCAGCGCAAAGTAGCCCCCCACAAAGTTGTGGTGGCCAAGGGGCTGATGATTGCGTAGGGCAGTCAGGAACTCCGATGCCCACATGGCCGAATCGGGCCGCCACAGGCCTAGACTAACTACTGCCGTACCCGCCGTTACTACCCCCAGACCCCACCACAGTTGCAGATAGAGCCAGGTGCGATGACCATACCGCTGAGCGTTGACGGCATTGCGGTAGACGTACAGTGCCGCTCCGTAGGTCACAACGAGACTCGCATTCCACAGCGCTACGCGGGGGAATGGCGAGCCCAGGACCGCTAGCCCCAGGACGAATCCTAGGGCTAGCGCCACCCAGTCTAGCCCGTGGCCCAGGCCGTGAAATGCCGCGCCTGATTCTACAGCTACTTTGCCTGAGGCGACGCCTGACCGCGCCCAGCGCAGCTGCCGCCATAGCGCTACCAGCAAAGCTCCGGCACCGATCTGCCAGAGCAAGATCCAGGCCCAGCCCACCATGCGGTAGTAGCTCAGCGGCAGCCAGCTAAAGATCACCAGCACCAGCCCTCCGGCCAGTACCAGCGGTGCCCTCGCCAACTCCCTAAAACCTTCTCCCCTCTGTTCAACCGCGTCTTTAGAATCCGCCGCTGCTGGGTTTGAATCGGTGGTCAATAGGCCCCCTTACCCCACAGCACAATACCTAAAGTGGCGGTCAGAATTTCTAGGTCTAGGTTTAGAGACCAGTTGTCAATGTAGTGCAGATCGAGACGGGCTACGTCGTCAAAGGTATCAATATCCGAGCGGCCGGAGATCTGCCACAGCCCAGTAACCCCAGGCAGAACTTGGTGACGAATATTGTGCCAGCCGTCGAACCGGGCTACATCACGCACGGGTAGGGGGCGCGGCCCTACTAAGCTCATTTGGCCACAGAGCACGTTGAAAAGCTGAGGCAGCTCATCCAGGCTGGTGCGGCGCAGCAGGCGGCCTACCCGGGTAATGCGAGGGTCGTATTTAACCTTAAACAGCACCCCATCTGCAGACTCGTTGTGCTGCTCTAGAATCGCCTGCTGCCGAGATGCGTCAGCAACCATGGTGCGAAACTTCCACACCTGAAAGCTGTGGCCGTGCAGCCCCACTCGCTCCTGGCGAAAGAAAACTGGCCCCTGAGAGTCGAGTCGGATAGCCACGGCAACGCCCAGCAGCACCGGCCCCAGTAGCATTACCCCCAGACCTGCGCCCAGATAATCCATCCAGCGCTTGAGTCGGTAGTCCCAGCCGCCCATTAGGGGAGCGTCAAGGCGCAGCGTCGGCAGACCTGCCACGGTTTCGGGGGTGCCTCGCCGGTAGAGCATGTCGCGACTAGTCGGAATTAGCTGCATGGCAATACCCACTCGGCGCAGCTTCCAGTACAGCTCTGAAGCCAGATCTGCCGAGGGAATGCTCTCAGCCAGCACCAGCGTAGCTCCTGAGGCCAGAATCGCCTGATAGGTCGCAGCCGAGTTGGCGGTGGTGGCCAGAGCAGCGCCAATGACCGGCACCTGAGCCCGCTGAGAAAGTACGTCAGCTAGACGCTTGAGCCGAGGGGCGGGGGCAACCAAAAACACGGAGGGAGGCGCTTTGGCCTGAGTTAGGGGTCGCAGCACCGTCACTATCAGGCGCAGCCCTACGACTAAACCCACGCCGCTGAACCAGGCCGAAAAAAAGAGCGATCGCGGCAGGTCTAGCTTGGGGTCGTAAAAGTACATCACGACCAGTGATCCTAAGTAAACCAAACTCAGCAGCTTGCCCGCCCGCAGGTGCCTCTGACCCTGAGACGCCGTTTCGTAGAGACCGGCATAAGCAAACAAGCTCACCGAACAGGCCACCAGTACCCAAAAGGGACTAGGCAACCCTAGCCATTGCCACCACACTAGCTGAGGCGGAATGGGTGAAAAGAACTGGTTGAGCGATCGCGCAATGTGCCATGACAGTCCCAGCGCTAGAACATCAGTAGCCAGCAGCAGCAGCCCCTGCCGACCCGGTCCGGCAAACGCATCACGCAGCTGCAGCCTCAGTCCTCGCGGGGCGCGAATGTCTTGGCGATGGCTGGGCCACTGATGTATCACAGCGGGTATGGCACGGTGGCAATCCATGGCAGGAGCTAGAGCAGAGAGCAGACGCAAAGGATCAGGCTGCCCCTAGTATTCCGCAATTGTGCTGAGGATCTATCACGAGAGAGCAGGTTTCAGAGTGCAGACATACCGCACACGGTACCTAGGCTCCGTTTCCTCCACCCCGCCCCGCCTCGCCCCCATTCAGTCGAGCGTCCGCCCGTCGTCCGCCCAGCTTGTATCTCGCTACCTGCGCCCCAAACAGCACCACAAACATCGGATTGTTGACTAAATACCGCTTCCACAGGCGATTGGGCTCCTGAGCAAAGCGATAGAGCCACTCTAGCCCTAGGCGCATCATCCAGCGGGGAGCCTGGGAGACCTCACCACTAAAAAAGCTGAAAGCTGCGCCAACACCGATCATAACGGCGTCAACCTGCCCCTGGTGACGGTGCATCCACTGCTCTTGCTTAGGGCAGCCTAAACCCACAAACACAATCCGCGCTCCAGACCGGTTGATGCGATCTACATCGGCAGCGGCTTCTGCTGGAGTTAGCTCACGAAACGGAGGCGCGTGGGTACCGATGATAAGTAGATCACGAAAACGGTCTTGCAGACAGATAGTCATCTTCTCCAGCATGGCTGCGGTGCCACCGTACAAATAGACAGGAATATCCAGCTGAGCGGCACGATCGCACCAGGCCAGCATCAAATCAGGACCGTATACCCTCTGCTGGTGAGGTATTCCCAACAGCCGAAGCCCCACAACCAAAGGCATACCGTCGGCAGTCACTAGGGCTGCGCCCTCCAGCAGGCGCTGGTACGCTGCGTTCCAGTAGGCCGTCATCACCACGTGCACGTTGGCTGCTACGACATAGCACGAGCATCCTGCGGCAGCCCAGCTTTGGATGCGATCGCAGGCATCGCTGTAGCTGGTGGCATCGACACGGGTGCCAAGAATTCGCCTGGCCTCAAGAACGGTCTCTGTCATGGCAATATCCCCACATGGCACCTATTCTAGAATGGCCCACACCTTATTCGCCCTGGCGTTGCGCCTGTTTACAGCGTAATCCCTTCTCTGCCTTAAGCCGACTGGGAGGAATTCCCAGACAGAAGAGCGGCGCTGACTTCGGATCAGCGCCGCCCTTCCACACATTTTCCTCATCTTTTCTCCGTTTATGTAGCGCTCTTGACTTGTTTGGGAGGCGTATTCACTTAGAGTTAGGCTAAACAGTCCTGATTACGCCACCTGCTCTTTGCTTGAGCTACAGGTTCTCAGCGTATTAACTGAGATTCCCCGGCTGAGTGTTTTAAGACCCAAAATCTGGCTAGTTCGCCCTACCTAGGCGAGATTTGAGGTTGGTTATCGCAGTTAGTGCCAATAGCACTCGACTTACTTGCCGGTTCAGCCTGGGTTTGAGTTAAGTAAGGTCTTAGGTCGCAAGGGTACCATAGCCTGGCTTTAGCATTGATTTTGGCTGGCTCGTTTGAATTACATCTTTTGAATTACATCTTAAAGAGGGTTTGCGTTATGGACGCACCGGAAAAGCTTGCTTTTGTTGTTCAATCCAATCGTTTGCAGGGGTTAATGTGGCAGGCTTTGCTCAAATCTCAGAAGCTAGCCGTTATTTTAGAGCCCGCAAACAGCGATCTGGCCGACTGTATAAGTCAAATCGCTAATGCAGGGCTAACGCTACCCGATGTGATTGTGCTAGACGCCGAAGCGTCTGAGCTAAACCCTTACGAATTCTGTCGCTGGTGTCGGGAGGCATTTCCCACCATGCAAATCTATCTGACTCGCTGTCGACAGCTCCACGTTTCCGATACCGAACGGCGCTGGGCCAAGCAGCAGGGAGCAACCGATTTTCTTAGCGGCTTTGATCGCGAAACCCTCATGACGAGCGCCACCGAAAATGTGAAATGTATTCTTACTGGGCTCGATTATCCCTTCCTTAACGAAAAGGCTCTCCTGACGGTTCTGCTTAATATTCGCCGCCAGTTAGGCACAACTCAGTCGACGGCCCCAGCCGCTCGCCCGGCTCCCGCTAAGCGAAAAGAGGGAGTTGGTGGGCTATCCCTGGCGAGGGCTAAAGCACCTGACAGCGCTAAAGCCGCCTCACTAAACAATTCCTCTAAGACCTCCCAGCCTGACCCAGACCCTCTCAACGACAT
>JBARUP010000214.1:0-7226 GCA_049645805.1 Nodosilinea sp. | reverse complement strand
CTACAAGGGGGCGGTTAAATGGCCGTTAATATTACTGACTATATATACTACAGACTCAGGCCCTTTTGCGGGCAGCCCTGTGCCAGTCGTGCTATCTGCCTAAGCTCAGGCGCTGTCGTTAAAATCGGGATGACAGGATTTGAACCTGCGACATCCTGCTCCCAAAGCAGGCGCGCTACCAAGCTGCGCTACATCCCGTAGTTCGATATCGTCACTAGTATAGCCTGTTTCGCTTAACCGTCACGGCTGGCTGTTGGCTCAGAGTGACCTTGCCCTTATTGAACCTACTTATCTCAGGTCTTCTATTCTTCTATGGCTACTCCTACCTATCCTCTGGCTCAGCTGCCTGGGCTGAGCTCTACCCACGCGCAGACCATGACCCAGCTAGGCTTGACTGGTACCGACCATCTTCGCCGCTACGGATCCTCACTAGCGCGTCGTCAAGCCCTGGCTAAAAAAATGCAGGTGCCGCTCCGCTACGTAACGAAGTGGGTGGTTTTGGCTAATTTGGCTCAAGTGCCTGCGGTAGGCTGTCAGTTTAGCGGGCTGCTGCTGCATGCAGGTGTTGTGTCGGTGCCGCAGCTGGCAAACTGCACCGCTCAGGAGCTGTACGTCCGGCTAAGACGACTGCATGTGGCAACCCTTCAGCGTAATGACCTTTCTCCTACCGCCGACCAGGTCAGTCTATGGATTCAGCAGGCCAAAGGGATTGTAAAGGCGTCTTAAACGGACTCGGGCCTCGTCTTGCCAATGTTCAGGCTCAAGGATGGTTCAGCTAGCTAGGGCAGCTGCCGATGTAGGTAGTCGGTCTAAGGCTAGTCTGGATACCAAAACATCCCTTTAATGCCTTCGGGATCGGGCATAAAGCCCAGCCCTCGATAAAAATCAACAACCTGAGGATCGGCAAATAGGGTAACGTTGCTGATATCTTCGCTGCGCAATTTTTTGATCAGCTGGCGCATAAGTTCTTTACCTAACCCGCGCCCCTGAAAGTCAGGGTGAACCACCACATCCCAAATCGTAGCGTTAAAAGCATGGTCAGAGGTGGCCCGGGAGAAACCTACCAGACGGCGGCGCGAACCCCGCTGCTCCCACATCGTGATGACGAGGTAGCTGTGCTGAATGGCCTTTTTGACCTTGCGAATGGGTCGTCGGGCCCACCCTACAGCATTACATAGCTCTTCCAGCTCGTAGAGATCGAGGTCGCGATCGGTGCTAAACACAATGGTTGACCCTTCTCCTTGCTCAGGCAGGGCCTCTAAAACGGTACTCGCCGACCTTGTCTCCCCAGATGAAGCATCGTCAGAGCCGACAAAAAGACTTTTCCAAAAACCCATGCAGGCCCTTTCTAATAGTGAAATGGCACAGCGTTCAATAGCGTAAGCGTAAGCCCTTCAATAACGCCGTACAATAGCTACAGCTAGGGCTGAACTTAGGTCTGAACACCGTTTCTCATAGTATATCCCGATAAAATCCCGATGCCTCATGGGGATGGCGAGATTTGTTCTGGCTCGCTAACTACCTAGGAGAGAGGCTGTCTCTTCATGCTCTGGGGTGCGATCGCTTAAATAACCGAGGTGCTAGAGGCATCTAGGTCTCGTCGCAGTCAGCGGCTATTCGCAGCGCTGCGACAAAGGTCTATAACGGCTTGGCTAGGGCTACTTAATCTGGCAGATGCTAACGTTACCTCCATGGAGTTCCGTCCTTTCAACCATGTCCGCTGGCTTAAACCCCTCAACGGTTGAGTTGTTGAAGCGCTTCAACCGCGCTTTCCCGCAATTCTATGAGCAGTTTGTCAGTAGCGAAATCCAGCTGCAGAACCTTCGTTTAGCCTACCAGCTCTATAAGCAGCGTAAGGCTGTTCTCAACATCAAGCCTGAGGGCAGCAAGAGCGCTCTGAATTTTGTCTATCGCAACCAGTCTTTTTTGCTCAGCGATATTTTCGGCGTACTAGCAGCCTACGGCCTGACGATTCACAATCTCAGCCTCTACGGTCAGATTGACCCACCTATGCTGGTATTTATCAAGCTAGTGGTGTCTCGGGAGGACAAGGCGCTCAGTCCTAAAACGACCGAAAACGTTTGCCGAGCGATTCAAGAGACGCTGGCGGGCCGGTTTGAAGTCGAAGAGATGCTGACTGTAGAGTTCAATCTAGATGAGGGTTTGGAACGGGTAGAGACTGAGTTCTACGTAGATCCAGTCTTCCACCTGCCGGCGCTGCTAGTTGAGGCTGACAATCAGCCTGGACTCTTCTACAAGGTTATGTACGCTATCTGGCAGGAGGATCTGCTGGTAGTTAACGCTAACCTGCTGGTTTGGCGGGGGCGTACCCGCCTTATTCTCTACCTTCTAGGCCCCAACGAGAGTTTGATCCCTGACTATCTGGGCCAAAAAATTGCTGACGGCATGCGCTATCGACTCATGAGCTAGACATACGATGATCGAAGACCGGCCTAGGAGGTCATCCTGCGGCTACCGCTACAGTCCTTTGGCTACCCCACTACTATCATCTCACCGAGGCTAGAAGCGCCCCACCTTTGGTCTTTGTTCATGGTTGGCTGCTGAGTCATTGCTGCTGGCGACGTGTTGATCAGCTAGCTCCTTGCCATACCTGTCTGACCTACAACCTGTGAGGATTTGGCGAGCTACGTCACGGGTTAGATCAGTACCTTCCTGGATTTCCCACCGCTGTCAAGACCGGGTCATGAAACCGCGCTATGTACGCGGTCTAACTACAGGCCAAAGCCAGCGTGGAATTGAAGTTCAAAACTAGGCTCACTTAGTCGTGCTCGAGCAGCCGCAGACGGCTGCAAAAATGCTGAAAGACCTGCTGCACGATACCCAAACCTCCAAGGCGAAACGCGCGCGGGCTGTTTTAAACTGCTTAGCAAACGGCTGAGTCGTCTACAAAGGCAATGCTACAAAACAAAAGAGATGCCGACGACTGGCCGTGTTTCGTCTCGGCATCTCTTCTGGTTCGCTCCTCACACAAGATTAATTATAGGGCTAGACCTAGGGAATGTCACCCCTTAAACCTGGCTTGAATGAACAGTATTTCTTATCAAAGAGCGGCCTCTGAATACACAGCTCTTCTATGGACACAACTCTCAATCAACAGGATCCGTATAAGTCTTTCTTTTGCGACAAAGCCGCAGGCAAATACAGAGCCTCTATATTAGTATTGGATCGTTTACAAAGCCTTTACAAGGATGGCGTCTCGAAAATTGAGCTAAACCAGCACTCCTGCTGTCGACGGGAGTCTGAACTAGACGAGAAGCGGACAGCAGCAAACCGCGACTACAGATCGGTCTTCTGTTTGGTAGGGTGGTACATCTACCTGTTACGTAGAGCCGATGCTGTTCATGCTGCATAATGCGATCGCGCTTTTCCTAGTCTCTCCTATGGTCATGGTCTGTGCCGTCTAACCCAGCTATTGCTATGCAACCATCCCCACGCTCCGATCATGCCCGACCCTTCTTAACCTGGCAGCGTATTACTGACTGGGCCCATACTCACTACCGGGTCAGAACCTTCAGCAAAGACGAGCGCATTCCTACCCGTTCTGGGCTGCTGTATCTGGTAGAACGCGGGTCTGTGCGGCTGGTCGGTACGGCCCAAGGGGCTACTCCAGACTTCGCTAGCCCAGACCTTGATGACACGTCTAATGAAGACAGTTCTACCTCCCTCGCGTTGGGGCTGAGTGAAGAGGCATTTCTAGGCTTTGTTGGAGCTGGCCAGCCCTTTGAAATTGTGGCCCAGTCGCCCTTCTTGCTGCAGAGCTTTGCCCACGTCGACCAGACAACTGTGCTTTGGCTCTACTGGAGCGACCTAGACAACTGGCCCCACTTTCGGCGCGAGGTGCTCGACGCCTTTCGCTACCAGCACCAGCGCAAGCTGCTCTGGCTTAGTACCCTGGGCCAGCGCCGCACCATCGATCGCTTACTAGGATTTCTCACCCTGCTGATCGAAGAATTTGGTGAACCCTGCGAGTCAGGGTACTACTTACCCTGGTCACTGACCCACGCCCAAATCGGTAGCGCTATTGGCTCGACTCGCGTCACCGTGACTCGGCTGATGGGCAAACTACGCCAGCGCAAGCTGATTCACATCTACAGAGACGGTCTAATTGCGATTCCCAGCGATCAGGCTATGGCTCGCGATCTAGGTTAGGGCGCAGGGTAGATCGATTCTGAGGTGGGCAACGTCGATTTTGCTCCATTCTTTTCGGTCCCAGTCTTCTCGGAGCCAATGGGCTTAAAGTTGAGGGGCAGGTTGGTAAACTGAGGCAAAATTTCGGCGGTAAAAGCGGCAGCGGCCTTTGAGCGATATCGATTGGGGTTAAAAATCACTGACAGAGTACGATTGACGACCACTGACTCAATTTTGGCTCGGTGTAGTACGCCCATCTGGAGCTCTTTTTCAATCGCAGAGTTAGATACGAAGGCCACCCCTAGCCCAGATTGAACAGCAGTTTTAATCGCCTCAATTGAGTTGAGCTCCATCTCAATCTTGAGGCGGCGGGTTTCGATGCCGCAGCGGGTCAATACCTGGTCTATGACCTTGCGAATGGTCGACTGCGAGTCTAGAGCAATGAAATGCAGCTTGTAGAGGTCTTCACGCTGAATCACGGCCTGACTGGCTAAAGGATGAAACATTGGCATAATTAGCGCCAGTTCGTCTTCGGCATAGGGTACTCTCTCTAGAGAATCCTGTAGCTCAGGAGGCAGCTCACCACCAATAATAGCTAAGTCAACCTGTCCGTTGGCTACGCTCCAGGCGGTACGACGAGTCGAGTGGACGTGTAGCTGTACGGCTACATCGGCGTATTTTTGCCGAAACAGACCAATCATGCGAGGTAGAAGATAAGTGCCCGTAGTCTGGCTAGCGCCAATAATGAGAGTTCCTCCCTGCAAATTTTGAAGATCTTCGATGGCGCGGCAGGTTTCTTGACACAGGCTGAGGATGCGATCGCCGTAGCTTAGCAGTAGATGCCCTGCTTCAGTTAGTTGCGCCCGTCGCCCACCCCGGTCAAACAGCGGTACATCCAGCTGGCGCTCTAGGTTCTGTACCTGCAAACTGACGGCTGGCTGAGAGACATACAAACTGTCTGCCGCTCGTTTGAAACTGCCCTCTGCTGCAATAGCCTTAAGGATCCGCAGCTGGTCGAGGGTAAAAGGAAGGTCAGACATGGGCACAAACCCTAACGTACGATAATCCTGGGATGCCAATACACCATGGTAGTAATGCAGGCCAGCCCTTGGCTGTCGTTGCAACGGCTATCGCTCCAACAGCCCTAGATAAGATCATGATCTAAAAGCCTAATATCGAATTAAGTCTGCCATCCTTAGATTACTTGGTTCAGGACACTCGATAACAAAATTTAGAGCAAGACCCAAAGGATTTATGAAACGCCAGGTGATCCAGAATGTCTTAAACTTGCCCGGTATCTCTGGAATAGCGCTCATCGATGGACGAAACCGTCCCCTCTTTTTGGGGCTAGATAGCGGACTTAACTTTCACCAGCAAGACGCCCTTGCTCAGGGTATTCAGCAGGTTGTCGATACTACCCCGACCCATTTTGACACCTTCTCTTTTCGATTTGCGAATCAGCTCATTCATATCTACAAACTGAGCCAGGGGCTGATCCTGCTAGTGTTGGTGACCGACCAAGTCCCCCTAGCTGACTACCATGCTGCCATTGGACAGCTCAAAGCTACGCTGATTGAAGCGCCGCACAACGCCGTTCACACCTTACGACTGCTGGCCGGCTGTGTGACTTTGGGCAGCGACTCCAGTACTATCGATCGCCTTACCAGCGAGACGCCGCACGCTGAACCAGATGATCTCGAACAGGATACTCTAGCTCCTCTTCAAGAAGTGATTGCGGCTCTCGACCACCTCAGCGAGAGCGCGATCCAGTACCTAGGCAGAACTATTGTCGTTAACATCTGGAACCAAACACGCCCAGCGAATCCTTGGCTAGAGCGGTTTGAGATTCACAAAGATGGTCACTTTACCGCTGCAGCAAATGGACAGATGCCGCTAGTAGCGGAGCAATATCAGGAGGTTAAAGACTGGGTTACAGCGTTTATAGGACGTGGCAGTAGAACTATCCGCAACTTTCAAGCTCTAGTGGGCGGCTCGCTTACTCTTCAGCAGCAGGATCTTCTATTTGAAACTCCCCTAGAGCGTCAGAACTAAGGTGGCCTCAACCTCTGAGATTATCCCCCTATGGGCTGGGTTTTAGCCGCCGCTCTGCCGGGTTACGGCTCCAAATTTCCTCAACCTCTTCTCTCCTATGGTCAAAACCGTTCGTCTAGAGCCCATTGCTCACGAAACCTCCGTTGAAACCAACGGCAACCTGCTTTCGGTACTGCTCAACAAAGATTTAGACGTCCTCAAGGAGTGTGGAGGTCGGGGTATGTGCGCCACTTGTCATATCTATGTGAAGGCAGGAATGGAGGCTTTGACTTCTACCAACCGCCGTGAGCAGCGTACTCTAGAAGTAATTACCTCCTGCAAGCCAAACTCGCGCCTGGCCTGTCAGGCACGAGTCATGGGAAACGGGGTGGTGGTAGAACTGCCGCCGGGAATGTATGTCAACTCGCTGCAAGATATTGAGGTGCTGATTGGTCGTCGGGCTGATCAAGATCTGCTGCACCCCATTACTGGTGAGGTGCTGGTAGAAGGAGGTAAGCTGATTACGCGGTCGGTCCTTACTCAGCTTAAGAGGAATACCAGCTTCACAGTCGGCGAGTTCTTTGTCCACAGCAAAGATCTGCAAGCATAGGGTTTGATGACGAACCCCAGAAAACATCTGTTATGGTAAGGCAACGCCGTAGTTGAGTTTTATACTAACCCCCCTATGGACTCTGCTCTTCCTCTCAGTGCTCGCCATGAGCAGGTACTACAGGCAACTATTCGTCACTACATTGCTACAGCAGAGCCGGTAGGGTCGCGGGCCTTGGCTCAGGGGTACGGCCTCAAGGTAAGTCCGGCAACTGTACGCAGCGCCATGGGCCTGCTGGAGAAGTATGGCTTGCTCTATCAACCCCACACCTCAGCGGGGCGGGTTCCTTCAGATTTTGGCTATCGTCTCTACGTCGATCGATTAATGTTGCCTTCTGCGCGGGTGGGACGACGAGTTGACGCTGCCCTATCAGAGGAGTTGAACTGGGTTGGACGCAGCCTGGAGTCGCTACTGCGGTCGGCAACCCAGATTCTGG
>JBARUP010000213.1:0-2204 GCA_049645805.1 Nodosilinea sp. | reverse complement strand
ATCGATCACGCTGACGGCTATCAGTAGTTTGATTACGGTGTTCACTATTCCCCTAGTGGTAAACCTGGCGATGAGGATGTTTTTGGGAGAGGCGGCGGCCCTGCGGCTGCCGTTTGGCGCAACAGTGGTGCAAATTGCGGTCATTACCATCATTCCGGTGGCCATTGGCATGGCGCTGCACCACTACATGCCTCGGTTTGCTAGTCGGGTAGAGCGCGGGGTGAAGTGGCTTTCTCTGGCGCTGCTGGGGCTAATTATTGCGGGCCTGCTAGTGCAGCAGCGCCAGAGCGTAGCAGGCTTTTTTGCTCAGGTAGGTTTGGTGACTCTGGCGCTTAACCTAGCGGCGATGAGCCTAGGCGGCCTAGTCGCGATCGCGGCCAGGCTCGATCGACCTAGCGCTACGGCTATAACGGTCGAGATAGGCCTTCAGAACGGTACTCTGGCGATCGCGATCGCCAGTGCTCCTACCTTACTTAACCAGCCTGAGATGGCGATTCCGGCGGCAGTTTATAGCCTGCTGATGTTTGCCACCGGGGGTGTGCTTGCCTGGTGGGCAACGCGGCGAGGCAGCGGCGAGAAAACCCTTGCTAGCTAAGGCTAAACGTTGCATAGCGCAGCTAGAGCCTTAAGCCAGTTTGGCTCTGGGCTCTGGCCGTGAATGTAGGTGGTTTAAACGCTGAGCAGCCCAACTGCCTGCAGAATGGCGTTGAGAATAGAGCTGATAATAGCTAGTGCGATCGCGCCAAGAACAGCGCTCCAGACGCCGTAGCGGAGTCGAAAACCATCAACTAGCCAGGCGGCTAGACCGAATACGATGATGGCTCCAATCAGCGGGATCAAACCAAGGCTAATAAGGGCAAAGAAGCCGCGAAAAGCGCTGGGGAAGAAGCCCCAGATGCCGTTGAAAGCGCCGATTATAGCACCGCCTCGCAGCGCTTTAATCGGACTATCAATCTCGACTCCAATCGGGGGAATTTTGGAAATGATCAGCAGGCTAATAGCCAGGATGACAACGCTAATTAAAAATCCAATCAGCATGGGTTCTCCTCACATAAAAGACAACAGGGGTAGTCAAACAAAGCTTATTGACATTGAACAGCGGCAAAATGTCTCTGTGCACCTGAAATTATCGGGCATAAAGTCGCCTCTACTACTTTTTTGTTTCGCATTCTTAAGAAGTGGAGAGATAAGCTACCTGCTCAGCTGCTAAGGTCGAAGTCTGCAGAACGTAAAGATCTCAAAGCCTTTTATATCATGGACGTATCGGCAGATCTTACGCTACCAATCTAAGCCGCTGTCTAGACGGGCAGGCTAACGACTGCGGCCATTCCTTTGAGCACAGCGGCTTCCCTTTCACTAACTCGGCCAGAGCCGATGCCTACAATGTCTCCCTCTCGCTGAGCCTGCCTATGCCGAACTCCAGAACTGCTTTGCTCCAGGTGCATACCTCAGTATTTTTGTTTGGTTTATCAGGGCTGTTTGGCAAGCTGCTCGACCTGCCAGCTGCGGTAATTGTGATGGGCCGCACGGGCTTTGCCACCCTAGCTATAGGCCTGGCGCTGGGGCTAGCGAGACAATCTATCCGCCTTCGCTCTGGGCGAGACCTGCTCGGTATGGCGGCTCTGGGGGCACTGCTGGCTTTTCACTGGGTGAGCTTTTTTTACAGCATTCAGCTGGCTACGGTGGCGGTGGGGCTGTTGACCTTCTCGAGCTTTCCGGTGTTTGTGACGCTGCTAGAGCCGCTGCTGTTCAAGACAGTATGGCGGTGGCGCGATGGCGCGATCGCGCTTCTGGTTGTAGCTGGTGTGGCCCTGGTAATTCCCGACTACCGCATCGGCTCAGCTACAACACTTGGAGCCGTCTGGGGGCTGCTGTCGGGGTTTTCGTTTGCGCTGCTGCAGCTGCTTAATAAAGGCTACCGCCAGCGGCATTCGGCCCTGGCGATCGCGTTTTATCAAGATCTGTTTGCCTGTCTCAGCCTGCTGTTTGTTATCCCCAAGGCTGGCCTTGTTCTCAGTCCCACAGAGTGGGGACTGCTGCTGGTGCTAGGAGTACTCTGCACCGCCCTAGCTCACACGCTATTCATCGAAAGTCTAGCGGTGCTGCGTACCCAAACCGCCAGCGTAATCAGCGCCCTAGAGCCGGTTTACGGCATTGTTTTGGCTGCCCTGCTGCTAGGGGAAGTGCCTGGCCTGCGCACCCTA
>JBARUP010000212.1:0-2711 GCA_049645805.1 Nodosilinea sp. | reverse complement strand
GGCTAGCCGCAGCTTTGACGGGATGACCTGATGAACAGACGGGCTATAGGGCATGCGTTATAAATGAATCTTTACGAATAATTGGTAAACATATCAAAATTGAAGCTTTACAGATTTGATCTTCGGACACTTCATCTAGGGAAAAGTAAGCTGGTTATGACGCTGCTTTCATCGACTATAAAACTGTTGCTCTGGTTAAATTGCCCATGAGAATTCTAGTGACCGGTGGAGCCGGGTTTATTGGCTCTCACCTAATCGATCGCCTAATGACGGCTGGCAACGAAGTCATCTGTTTAGACAATTTCTACACAGGCAATCGGCAAAATCTGCTTCACTGGCTCGATAACCCCTATTTTGAGGTGATTCGGCATGACGTAACCGAGCCCATGCGGCTTGAGGTGGATCAGATTTACCACCTGGCTTGTCCCGCTTCGCCGGTCCATTACCAGTACAACCCGGTTAAAACCATCAAAACTAACGTGATGGGAACTCTCAATATGCTGGGCCTAGCTAAACGGGTGAAAGCGCGATTCTTGCTGGCCTCTACCTCTGAGGTCTACGGTGACCCCGAAGTGCATCCTCAGACCGAAGAATATCGAGGCAACGTCAATACTATCGGTATCCGCAGCTGCTACGACGAAGGCAAGCGCGTTGCTGAAACCCTGGCCTTCGATTATCACCGTCAAAACAACGTCGATATTCGGGTAGCCCGCATCTTCAACACCTACGGACCTCGAATGCTTGAGAACGACGGCCGCGTGGTGAGCAATTTTGTGGTGCAGGCGCTACAGGGCAATCCTCTAACGGTCTATGGCACTGGTTCGCAAACCCGTAGCTTTTGCTACGTATCTGACCTAGTTGAGGGGCTAATGCGGTTAATGAACGGTGATTATATCGGTCCAGTTAACCTCGGCAACCCCGATGAGTATACTATTTTACAGCTGGCTCAAGCCGTGCAGTCGATGATTAACCCTGATGCTGAGCTGATTTATAAGCCGCTGCCCCAGGATGACCCCCAGCGCCGCAAACCCGATATTACCCGCGCTAAGACGTTCCTTGACTGGAGCCCAACGGTACCTCTGCAAGAGGGACTGAAGCTCACGATTGACGATTTTCGCGATCGCTTCAACCAGCAAGGAATAGCCCCAGAGCAGCCTTCGACGGCTAATTGGCTGAAGGCTGTCTAGACGAGTAATTATCAAGGGTACATAAACTAAGGAGTATTTTCTATGCGTGTATGTGTAATTGGTACCGGTTATGTCGGTCTGGTGACCGGTGTATGCTTGGCTCACGTAGGCCACGATGTCGTGTGTATTGACGTGAATGAGGAAAAGGTTAAGCTCATGCAGTCTGGGCAGTCGCCTATCTTTGAGCCTGGCCTATCTGAGATCATGAAGTCGTCTATGGCGGCCGGGCACCTCGAGTTCTCGACTAATTTAAAGGCTGGAGTTGAGCATGGTGAAGTTCTCTTTATCGCGGTTGGTACCCCAGCACTACCCACTGGCGAAAGTGATACCCGCTATGTTGAGGCAGTAGCTAAAGGAATTGGTACTCACCTCAACGGCGGCTACAAAGTCATCGTCAACAAATCGACGGTGCCCATCGGCTCGGGTGACTGGGTGCGCATGATCGTTTTAGATGGGGTTGCAGAACGTCAGGAAGTTCCTGTGCCCGCAGGAGGTATTCCCGACATTCATCCTGAGGTTGCGGCTGACTTTGACGTGGTCAGTAACCCAGAGTTTCTGCGGGAGGGATCGGCGGTATATGACACCTTCAACCCCGATCGCATTGTGTTGGGCAGCAATAGCCCCCGCGCTATTGAGGTGATGAAGGAGCTGTACACGCCTGTTGTTGATCGACGCTTTGCCGAAGACTCTGACGGTGTGCCCGTACCCGTGCTGGTAACTGACCTCAGCTCGGCAGAAATGGTCAAGTATGCTTCCAATGCTTTCCTTGCCACCAAAATTAGCTTTATCAACGAAGTCGCCAATATCTGCGATCGCGTTGGTGCCGATGTGACCCAGGTAGCCCAGGGTATTGGTCTCGATTCCCGCATCGGCAAGAAGTTCTTGCAGGCGGGCATTGGCTGGGGTGGCTCGTGCTTTCCTAAGGACGTGTCGGCGCTGATTCACACAGCCGATGACTACGGCTACGAAGCTCAGCTGCTCAAGGCCGCTGTAGACGTGAACAATCGCCAGCGCCAAATCACCCTAGAGAAGCTCCAGCAGGTGCTCAAAATCCTTAAGGGAAAAACCGTTGGTCTGTTAGGCTTGACCTTCAAACCCGACACCGACGACATGCGTGATGCGCCATCGTTGATTTTGATTGAACAGCTTAATCGCCTCGGGGCCAAGGTCAAAGCCTATGACCCAATCGTTTCCCAAAGCGGACTGCGCCACGGGCTGACTGGGGTCATTGTTGAAACCGATGCAACCCATCTAGCTGATAGCTGCGATGCTTTGGTACTGGTAACTGACTGGCAGCAGTTCCAGGATTTAGACTACGCTGGTATGACTCAGCGCATGAATAGTCCGATCTTGATCGACGGCCGCAACTTTCTAGACCGGGAGGCTTTAGTGAGAGCTGGCTTCCAGTACTACGGTATTGGCCGCTAGGCTGGCTCAAGCCTCCCGATAGCAGCCCTAGGAAACCTGAGTGTTTCCTAGGGCTGTAAACTAATAACTGATACCTTGTATTGACTTACTATGACC
>JBARUP010000211.1:0-1573 GCA_049645805.1 Nodosilinea sp. | reverse complement strand
GCTGTAATCGGCAACATCAGCAAAAAAGCCGCCCTGGGCCGTCAGGGCATCGGGAGCAATATCTTCTAGGGAAATGTCCCCGCCAAACAAGAGCGTGACATCATCCTGTGAAGCGGATGTGAGGGCTGGATGAGTCATCACACCTACAGGCTCAAGCGCGGCATCAACAACCGTAGGTCGATGGACCGAGGTGCTGGTCTCTGCCGAGGTGCTGGCCAGGGTCTCGCTAGGCGGAGTCTCAACGAGAGCCGTTACCGCCTCTGCA
The DNA here is from genome assembly GCA_049645805.1 of Nodosilinea sp. Taxonomy (GTDB): domain Bacteria; phylum Cyanobacteriota; class Cyanobacteriia; order Phormidesmidales; family Phormidesmidaceae; genus Nodosilinea. The sequence continues at coordinate 1,308 of JBARUP010000211.1, read as the reverse complement.
GCCTCACTAGTCGCGCTGGCTGGAGTATGGACACCGCCTCTTAGCTTAGTCTCAGGCTGCACCTCAGACTGAGCCGAAAACTGAGGCAGCACAGGCGACGGGGCCGCAATAATTGCCTCTAGCAAGCAGCCCATCACAAAGGCCGCTACCGCCGATCCTGAGAGTACAAAGGTCCGCAGCGTTTGCAGGTGCTGGCGCGACAGCCCCCGAGGCAGACGCGGCGAGCGAATTTGGACAGGCAGCGGCGAGGACTGCCGCTCGGCTTTGGCTTTCAGGTTGGCTTGATGTTGCCTCAGGGCGGGAGTGACAACTTTGATCCGCTGCTGCCACAGCATTCGGCGGTGCCCCAGGGGGCGAGCAATCACCCAAATGCCTTCAATGAGCTCTGAGTTAAGTAGCCACACCCGATGGCAGAGAAATTTTAGCAGTCGCTCCTTAACCGGCTGCTGCTGAAACTCTACAATTAGCTGCAAACAGCCAGGACGATCGGCCTGCACCTGAACAAAAACTCCGTTGGCAGCCAGGGGCTGGTTTAGCCACAGGGCGATATCGCGAAAGTAGCCTGCCGCTGCTCGTTCTCGAACCGTGCTGGGCTGAGGCGACGGCGGTGCGGGATCAAGGCGATGCTGGGGAGGAACAACCGCACTAATCATAAGGAATGCAAACACAGATAAAACGGCATCAGCAAAAGTGCCTGGTCAATGCCCGCAGACTAAACCAGAGGCCCAAGCCACCACGGCAAATTCGATGCCCCAATCATAGTGCAGACTTTACAGGGCGACACATCCATCCCCCGGCTTGGCCGTCGACTTTTCTAAGCTTGGCGCTGGTAGTACAGACCGGCGTAGGGCAGTCAATAATCTGCTAATGTCTTATTTTTACGAATGCTTGCCTATGGCTATGCCACCCCTGAGCGGACGCGACCTGCTGAGCCTAAGCGATCTTAGTGCCGACGAGCTGAAAGAACTACTGGCCTTTGCCGCCGAGCTAAAGGCCGGCAAACACCATCCTCAGTTTCCTCAAAAAGTACTGGGGCTGCTGTTTCGAAAAGCCTCGACCCGTACCCGAGTCAGCTTCTCGGTAGCGATGTATCAGCTAGGAGGCCAGGTCCTGGACCTGCATGCCGGTGTTACCCAGATTGGACGGGGCGAGCCTACTAGCGACACGGCTCGAGTGCTCGATCGCTACCTAGATGTAGTGGCTATCCGTACTTTTGAGCAGGCTGAAATTCAAGAATTTGCCGACTATGCCTCTATTCCTGTGATCAACGCCCTAACCGATCTAGAGCACCCCTGTCAGATCATCGCC
>JBARUP010000210.1:0-5892 GCA_049645805.1 Nodosilinea sp. | reverse complement strand
TAGCAAAGCCTGATAGAAAATCCGGTTTAAGAAACCCCGCAGGGGCGTGGCATGCTACGCCCCTGCGAACCGGGGGTCTTTAGTAGGATTTGGGATTAGACACTGTAGATATCTTCAGCTTCAACCTAGATTTCGCTAGATTTTGCCTACACCGCCCCTTTTCTGTCGATAGGATCTTTGACGCAGGAGACATTAGCGGTAGTATTAGCCCTGGATGTTGCTGTCAGTGCTGACCCATGGTAAATTTGCCTCCCGACCCGCCCAACCAGCCCAATCTCAATCGTCCCGAAGACCTGTCCTCATCGGGGAACCGCATCTTAGATTTTGATGAGCTGCTGGCGATCGTGCTGGCTTTCCTGGGCGTTGGCTTTATTCTTTGGTGGGGCATCGGCCGGAGCAAAGACACGTTGACAATGGCTGAGCTGCAGCGGCGGGCGGGTGACCTGGCGCTGGTTGCGCCTACAGAGGTGGAGCCCGAGCGCCTGGATGAAATCGAGCGTCGCCAGACAGTCAACGAACGCTCCGGACCAATCATTGCCGAAAGCGACAGTGTTGAGAACACCGGCGGATTCCGTGGATTTGGCACTGGGCCTGAGCCCCCTGAAGAGACTGTTCGGCGCGAGGCGGTCCCGGTTCCGGTTCCAGCACCCGCTACGACACCTGCTGAGGCGGCTGAAGAATCAGTACCAGAAGATCAGCCGGTAGATATTTCAGACGTTCCTCCAAACCACTGGGCCTATCCGTTCATTAAGCCTCTGTTTGACGAAGGGTACCTCTCCAGGCTTCCTGGAGGTGGCTTTAGACCCGATGAACCGATGACCCGGGCTGAAATGGCCGCGTTGCTCAGCGAGGCATTTGGGGATAACCAAGATTCCACCTCCCCCCCATTTACTGATGTGTCTGACACCTACTGGGCTGCTCCAGCGATCAACAGCGCTGTGACTCAGGGCTTTATGACTGGCTATCCTGAAGGCGACTTTCGCCCCGATCGCACTATTCCTCGCTACGAGGTTCTTGTCGCACTGGTGTCTGGCTTAAAGCTTCCCCCATCATCCAATCCAGAAGCCTCGCTACAGCCCTACACCGACTTAAGCGAGCTACCCGACTGGGCAACTCCTAAAGTTGCGATCGCCTCTGAGAATGAAATAATTGTCAATTACCCAGACCCCGATCGGGTCAAGCCAAGTCAGGCTGCTACTCGGGCTGAGATTGCCGCGATGATTCATCAGGCTCTAGTGCAGCAGGGCAAGCTGCCGGCGGTGGAGTCAGAGTATACGGTGCCGTAGGGGATAAGGATTCTCTATGCCTTGATCCCACCGTCTGATAAACTGAGAAATCGAGGTGGGGAACGCTAAAACCCATTAAATATAGGCAGTTTAGAGGATTGATCCCGTGGAAAGTACCCTCGGTCTTGAGATTATTGAGGTTGTTGAACAGGCTGCGATCGCGTCGTCTCGATGGATGGGCAAAGGCGAAAAAGACATCGCTGACGAGGTCGCTGTAGAAGCGATGCGGGAGCGCATGAACAAGATTCATATGCGCGGTCGCATTGTTATCGGCGAGGGCGAGCGGGACGATGCCCCTATGCTCTACATCGGTGAAGAAGTAGGTATTTGCACTCAGCCCAATGCCGCTGATGTTTGCAACCCTGACGAACTGCTCGAGATTGATATTGCCGTTGACCCTTGTGAAGGCACCAACCTGGTAGCCTACGGCCAAAACGGCTCAATGGCGGTGCTAGCTATTTCTGAAAAGGGCGGTCTGTTTGCGGCTCCCGATTTCTATATGAAGAAGCTGGCGGCTCCGGCTAAGGCAAAGGGTAAAGTCGATATCAACAAATCGGCCACCGAAAACCTGAAGATTTTGGGCGAGTGCCTCGATCGCGCCATTGATGAGCTTGTCGTTGTCGTCATGAAGCGCGATCGCCACAATGATTTGATCAAAGAGATCCGCGATGCTGGGGCTCGGGTAAAGCTGATTGCCGATGGCGACGTCGGTGCTGCTATTGCCTGCGCCTTTGGCGGCACCAACACTCACGCGCTGATGGGCATTGGCGCAGCTCCCGAAGGCGTAATCAGCGCCGCCGCCATGCGCTGCTTGGGTGGACATTTTCAGGGCCAGCTGATCTATGACCCCGCCGTGGTCAAAACCGGCCTGATTGGCGAAAGCAAAGAAGCCAACGTTGCCCGCCTCAACGAAATGGGTATTACCGATATCGATAGGGTCTACGATGCCCAAGAGCTGGCATCCGGCGAGACCGTGCTGTTTGCCGCCACCGGCATTACCACTGGAGAACTAATGGAAGGGGTGCGCTTCTTCCACGGCGGCGTCCGTACTCAGTCTTTAGTGATCTCCAGCCAGTCAAAGACCGCTCGCTTTGTAGACACCATTCACATGGTGGACAAGCCCCAGAATCTACAGCTTCACTAGGCGGTTCTGACGCAGGTAGATGTCTCGATCGCCTGGAGCTCTAGAGCTAGGCTTAGGCAGACTAGCTCTGGGAAAACCCAAATTCCTAGCTAAGCTCCTGATGCTAAAGCAGGCGCTTAGCTGGGGTATCCACAACTAATTCGTTAGGCTAGAGATGCAGGAATTTACTGCGTCTCTTTTTTTGGCCTTGCTTACGGTCTTTGATGGACTTTTGTTGAGTTTCCTTGAGTCAGGCCCTATTTATCTCTAAGTTCAAACATATTGGCAATTGTGTAGGCGTATCCCCCGGCCCCAGCTAACCCCGGCAGTCTTGGTAGATCCGGCAGGGGAGCCGCCAACACCATGAATCATGGTGACTATCAAACGCGTGGAGGAAGAATGAATATCGCCGTAATTGGCCTGAGCCACAGAACCGCCCCAGTGCAAATCCGAGAAAAACTTAGTATTCCAACGGCTCAGACAGGAGACGCGATCGCCCATCTCACTCACTGCCCTCACATCAGCGAAGTCTCGATTCTTAGCACCTGTAACCGCCTCGAAATTCACATTGTTACTGAGGCTACCGAGCAGGGTGTTCGAGAAGTTACTCAGTTTTTGTCTGAGCACAGCGGCCTCCCTTTGGGCGAGCTGCGCCAGCACCTGTTCATTTTGCTGCACCAGGATGCCATCAATCACCTGATGCGGGTTGCCGCAGGTCTAGACAGTCTAGTGCTGGGGGAAGGTCAAATTCTTGCCCAGGTGAAGCACGCCCACCAGCTAGCCCAGCAGCATAAAAGTATCGGCCGCGTACTCGACCGTCTCCTCAAGCAGTCCCTCACGGCTGGCAAGCGAGTGCGCAGCGAAACCAGTATTGGCACCGGGGCAGTTTCCATTAGCTCCGCCGCAGTAGAGCTGGCTCGGATGAAGGTGCCCCACTTGAATAGCTGTCGCGTCAGCATTCTAGGTGCCGGGAAAATGGCTCGTCTGCTGGTACAGCACCTAGTTTCTAAAGAATCCTGCACCATCACCATCCTCAACCGCACTGTTGACCGGGCCAACGACCTAGCCAAAAAGTTTCCCGATGCCAACATCACTACCGGCACCCTCGACACGATGCTAGAGACGGTACAGAACTCAGACGTCGTGTTCACCTGCACCTCGGCCACGGAGCCGCTGCTGCACCGCGAGAACCTAGAGCCGCTGATAGAGGTCAACCGCACCCTAATGCTGTTTGATATCTCGGTGCCGCTCAACGTTCACGCTAGCGCTAACGATCTAGATAACGTTCACGCGTTCAACGTCGACGATCTCAAAGCCGTCGTAGCCCAAAATCAGGCTAGTCGTCGCCGCATGGCCATGGAGGCCCAGGTGTTGCTAGATCAGGAGGTGGAGTCGTTTATGGACTGGTGGCGATCGCTGGACACCGTTAGCACCATCAGCAGCCTGCGCAGCAAGGTTGAAACCATCCGCGAGCAGGAGCTAGAGAAGGCTCTGTCGCGCTTGGGCAGCGAGTTTGCCGAAAAACACCAGGAGGTGATTGAGGCCCTTACCCGCGGCATCGTCAACAAAATTCTCCACGATCCTATGGTGCAGCTGAGGGCTCAGCGCGATATTGACGCCCGTAAGCGGGCAATGCAGACTCTCCAGGTGCTGTTTGATCTAGAAACTACTTCTAGCGAGAAGTACAGCTAGTACCGAGAAAAACCGGGTTTCTGCGCCGACAGCTAAAGCCAATCAACCATAAAAGAAACCCGGCTTCTAGCCCGAGACAGTTCAACCAGGCTCCCTGAAGAAATTCCTAGAATCTTCAAGTGCAGTAAGAAAGACGGGCTGCTGAGCCTCTACCAGCGTCACACTGATGGCTATTGTCGGGTTGAGCACAGCACAATTAACTAGCTATCGGCCCCCGGTATTGATCTATATAACCCGCTGTATTCTTGTAGCAGAGACATCGCGACTGGAGGCAGCTAGAGTATGATGACAAGTCCCTTTCGCGTTGGCGTAGCTGGTCCGGTAGGGTCGGGCAAGACGGCTTTGGTGGATAGCTTGTGTAAGGCGCTGCGCGATCGCTATTCCATTGCGGTCGTTACCAACGACATCTACACTCAGGAAGACGCCCAGTTCCTGGTGCGCAGCCAGGCCCTCAGCCCCGATCGCATTGTTGGTGTCGAAACCGGCGGCTGCCCGCACACCGCTATTCGCGAAGACGCGTCTATGAACCTGGTGGCGATTGAAGACTTAGAAGCGCGGTTTCAGCCCCTAGATCTCGTGTTTGTAGAAAGCGGCGGCGACAACCTGGCCAGCACCTTTAGCCCTGAGCTAGTGGACCTGACCCTCTACGTTATTGACGTGGCCGCTGGAGACAAGATTCCGCGCAAAGGCGGCCCCGGAATTACTAAGTCTGATTTTTTGGTGATCAACAAAATTGACCTGGCCCCGATGGTGGGAGCGAGTCTGGCCGTAATGGAGCAGGATGCCCGCAAGATGCGCGGCGATCGCCCCTTTGGCTTTACCAATCTCAAAACCCAAGCGGGTCTGAACACTATTATTGATTTCATTGGCTACCATGCCGCAGCCGACTCGACAGCATCCTTAGCAAGCCGCGTAGGCTAGACTGCGATCGCGCTCACTAGCTAGTACCTCAGCCACGATCAAAAAATGCTCCACTTGGAGCATCAGTACAGCAGTCCGTCAGCTGAGCTGATTGAGATGATCTTGGCATAGCGGACCTTCGGCCTATCGACTAGATTGGCACCCTGAAAGCACTGGTACCGAGGTTTTCAGGGTGTCGAGGCTAAGAATGCTTCTTTTGATAACAGAGACCTGAAGCTGGTTATGTCTTGAGGACGTTGTCAAAAGCGTTGCGATCGCAGAGACATTACAAGGACGCTGGGGCTGTTTGTATCTAAGGTTACATTTAATGCAAGCCGCTAAACCTTAATATGCGCTTTGGAGTCTATGTAAATTCTCGGAATCAGTCAGACATTCTTTCCGTTAAATGAGCCAGGAGTGAGGTTGGATGGTAACTCGATTTAATCGGCGTAAGTTTTTGGTGTACGGGTCAGCGACCCTTGGCACCTCTATGCTGCTAAAAGCCTGCGGCGGCAGTAGCACCACAGATGCTGAGACTGAGGCGGCTGACGGTGATACCGAAGCGGCAGCTGGCGACGGAGAGGCTGTCAAGGTCGGCATTCTGCACTCACTTAGCGGCACTATGGCTATCAGCGAAACCACTGTAGTCGATGCCGAACAGCTGGCGATTAAAGAAATTAACGATGCTGGTGGAGTTCTAGGCAAGCAGATCGAGGCCGTAGTTGAAGACGGTGCCTCTGACTGGCCCACCTTTGCAGAGAAAGCCGAAAAGCTAATCGATCAAGACGAAGTTGCCGTAGTGTTTGGCTGCTGGACCTCGGCTAGCCGCAAAGCTGTACTGCCGGTATTTGAGTCGAAAGACCACATGCTGTGGTATCCCGTGCAGTACGA
>JBARUP010000209.1:0-1662 GCA_049645805.1 Nodosilinea sp. | reverse complement strand
TGCTGTTCTGGCGAATCAGAACTCGGTACCTGCTGGCCCTGGCGGCGTTGTTCGTCGGGGCTGCGTTTTTAGATCTGAAGCAGCCGGGCCGGGGGCAGTTCTACAACCCGGTCTATGGGGTGAGGTCGTGGGTCAACACCCATCAGCCTGCGGCGTGGCAGCTGGTGCATCGTCTGTCTGGCGAGGATGCTCGTTTGCAAGCCTGCGTGGCGGTGGCTCCTGGCCCCGTTGCCCTCGATGCGACGAAGGCGGAGCTGCGCAAGGCGTTGGTGGGGGAGTCGGAATCTGTGGCCCTGGAGTGGTTGGGGCAGCCCGTCTGTGCCCTGGGTAACGGGGTCTATCGCTGGGCCTTGGACAATGGCTTGGCCCTCGATGTGACGGTGACAGAGGGGGAGGTGACCCACAGTGAACTCAACCGTTAGACATATCAAGCCTCGCTGGTCAGAGTTGCCGCCGACCTGGCGCTATGTGATTGGCACGGCGATGCAGGCGGGCGAGCTGGTGCTCAAGCTGGGCTGCGTGGGGGCGATCGCTACCTCGACTTGGGTGATGGTCGATAAAGAAACCAACCAAACTTGGGGCGATCGCTTCAGGAAAGTCAGCGCCATGGCGGAGGCAGTAGTTGGGTTTTACGACGATGACTTCAAGGCCCTGATCAGCAAGGGCGATGTGATTGCGGGCTACACGGTCAACTCGGGCTTTGGCCTACGGATGCACCCGATCCACCAGGAGATGCGGATGCACTCGGGCATTGATTTGCCGACGCCTGAGGGCGTGCCCATTTATGCGATCGGCTACGTGGGGGATCGGGTGTCAGTGCGCTGCTGGAGTGACCCGAAGGGCTATGGCACGGTGGCGGATATGACCAGTTCGGCGTTCTCTGAGATCACCTTCAGGGCAGCTCATCTCTCCCACTGCAAGGGGGGTGAGCATCGGGCCGGGGCGGTGGTGGCGAAGACGGGCAACACGGGCGGCAGCACGGGCGCTCACCTGCACTGGGAGCAGCGACAAGGGGGTGTGGCCCAGGCTCCGCAGAAGGGTTACTTGGTCTGGGCGCTGAATGGTCGTAAGCCGAACGAGCGGCTAGGGGATACGATTGCGCTCTACCAGGCGATTGTCGCCAAGGAGTCAAGCGGTGATCCCAGGGCCGTCAATCCTGACACAGGGGCGTTGGGCCTGGGGCAGGTGATGCCACAGAATCTCAATTGCTCCTGGGACGGCAAGCCGAAGAGCCACTGCGGTTGGGATTATGATGTGCTGGGCCGCGATGTGTCGCCCCAGGAGTTTTTGCAGAATCCCGAGATGCAGCAGCAGATCGTAGGAGCCAAGCTGGAGAGTGCCCTACAGCGCCAGATTCAGGCGGGCCACGATATGAATACGGCGGTGAAGCGGGTGGCGGCGGAGTGGTACTCGGGCAATCCTGAGCTGGCTCACGATACTCGGCCCCAGGCGGGCTATGAGTTCATCAAGAGCTATACCGATAGCGCGGCGGAGAAGTTTCACCGGCTCCGGCAAGAGAACCTGGATAAGTAGCATTGGCCATGATCAAGCTCTTATTGCCGATGGAGAGGTTGTGCTTTTCTAAAAAAATGCTCGGCCTCTTCAACGGTACCTTTCCTCAATTGGCAGAGTAATCGGCCTTGGGGGTATAGGCTTTCGGGC